>JAMOQM010000001.1 GCA_027064005.1 Candidatus Cloacimonadota bacterium
TCTCTTATGAAACTTTTTTGCCATAAATGAAAAAAATAATATTCTTTGATACTGAGATTAATCCCAAAACTGAACAAATCCTTGATTTCGGAGCATTAACAGATAATGGAGAAATTTTTCATTCAAAATCATTACAAGCTTTCGCTGAGTTTTTAAGTGATGCAAAATATATCTGCGGACACAATATTATAAAACACGATTTGCATTATTTACAAAAACACACTAATCGTTCATATATTGATAAGTTTTTAATAATCGATACTTTATATTTATCTCCTTTGCTATTTCCTAAAAAACCCTACCATAAATTAGTAAAAGATGAAAAATTGCAAACAAATGAATTGAACAATCCTGTTAATGATTCCCAAAAAGCACAGGAATTATTTTATGATGAGATATCTGCCTTCAATAAATTACCTGAAATACTAAAGCAAATTTTATTTATGCTTCTAGAAAACGAACCTGAATTTAAACATTTTTTTAGATATATTTCATACAATAAAAAATCAGGAATGCCTTTAGAAACAATAATTAAAAAATATTTTCATGATAAAATATGCTCCAATACAGATTTAAATAACTTAATTCAGATTTATCCTATTGAACTTGCTTATTGTCTTTCCTTAATAAATTGCTCTGACCGAAATTCAATTACTCCGCCGTGGGTGTTAAAAAGTTATCCTGAAATTGATAGAATTATCTATTTACTTAGAGACAAACCTTGCCTTAGCGGTTGTGAATATTGTAACAAAGCATTAAATCCTAATGTAGGATTGAAAAAATACTTTGGCTTTGATTCATTCAGAAGTTTCGAAGGTAAATCATTACAAGAAGATGCGGTAAAGGCAGCGATTGAAAATAAATCACTTTTGCCCGTTTTCCCAACCGGTGGCGGTAAATCCTTAACTTTTCAGATTCCGGCATTAATGTCCGGTGAAAATTCCAAAGGGTTAACGATTGTCATTTCTCCGTTACAATCTTTAATGAAAGACCAAGTTGATAATTTAGAGAAAGTTGGAATTACAGCTGCTGTAACGATAAACGGGCTACTTGACCCGATTGAGCGAGGAAAATCTTTTGAAAGAGTAAAAAACGGCTCCGCTTCGCTTCTTTATATTTCTCCTGAATCTTTGCGTTCCAAAACTATTGAACATTTATTGCTCGGCAGAAAAATTACAAGATTTGTAATTGATGAAGCTCATTGTTTTTCTTCTTGGGGACAAGATTTTAGAGTTGATTATCTTTATATTGCCGACTTTATCAAATCACTTCAAGAAAAGAAAAATTTAACTCGGCAAATCCCTGTCTCTTGTTTCACAGCAACTGCAAAACTAAAAGTAATAGAAGATATTTGTAAATATTTTAGTGATAATTTATCAATCAAATTAGAAATTTTTAAATCTAAGGCTTCCCGAACAAATTTGAAATACCAAGTGTATAATAGTAAAGATGAAGAAGAAAAATATCTTAAACTTAGGAACTTGATTGAGTCCAAGAACTGTCCGACAATTGTCTATGTTTCAAGAACCAGAAAAGCAATGGAATTAGCTCAACGATTAAATAGTGATGGATATAATGCTAAACCGTTTCACGGTAAAATGGATGTAAAAGATAAAACAAAAAATCAAAATGATTTTATTGCCGGGAAAGTACAAGTGATGATTGCCACTTCTGCTTTTGGAATGGGTGTGGACAAAAAAGATATTGGGATGGTAATTCATTACGAAATATCTGATTCATTAGAAAATTATGTCCAAGAATCAGGAAGAGCCGGGAGAGATGAGAATATTTCAGCGGACTGTTTTGTCCTATTTAACGAAGAAGATTTAAATAAGCATTTTATCCTACTCAATCAAACAAAAATTTCCGTAAAAGAAATTCAGCAAATCTGGAAAACAATTAAAAACATTACCAAATTCCGTTCAACTGTTTCTAATTCAGCTTTGGAAATTGCACGCAAAGCCGGTTGGGATGATAATGTTGCTCAAATAGAAAATCGGGTAAAAACTGCCATCGCAGCTCTTGAACAAGCAGGTTATCTTAAAAGAGGACAAAACGTACCAAGAGTCTATGCAGATAGTATTTTATCTAAAAATGCGGAACAGGCAATTACAAAGATAAACAATTCTTCCAGTTTTGATGAAAGACAGAAAGTTCAGGCAATTAGAATCATTAAAATGCTTATCTCGTCCAAAAAAAGAAAAGAAGCAGGTGACGAAATTGCCGAAACAAGAATTGATTATATTTCTGACCTTCTGGGAATTCCAAAAGAAGAAGTGATTAATGTAATCCTACTTATGAAAGGCGAAAAAATCCTGGCTGACACGAAAGATTTAACGGTTTATATTAAACAATCCGATAATGAAAACCGTTCTTTAATGATTCTGGAATCTTTTATTCAAATTGAAAATTTTCTATTATCACATTTAGATGAGCAGGAAACAACCCTTCAATTAAAAGAATTAAATGAATCTGCTCTTGAATATGGTTGCAAGAAGGTAAATCCTAAAAAAATTAAAACAATTTTAAATTTCTGGTCTATTACAAATCATATAAAACTTCATTATCATAACTATTCAAAAAACCATATTTCAATAGTATTTAATCAAGCAAATAAAGATTTCAAAGGAAAGTTAGAGAAAAAACATACCCTTTCAAAGTTCATTGTTAAGTATCTGTTTAGAAAAATGAAGGGAATTCTAACTAAAGAAAATTCAGACAAAAGAGAAGTCCTGGTTGAATTCTCCATCCATGAATTAATTAAAAAATATAGAGAAGAATTAGAACTTTTCAAATATAAGGTTACAATCAATGAAATTGAGAACGCCCTATTCTATCTTTCCCGAATTGAATCTATAAAAATTGAAGGTGGTTTTTTAGTTGTCTATAATAAACTAACAATTGATAGATTAGAAAAGAATAATAAAATCCAATATAAGAATCAAGATTACCGCCAATTAGATAAATTTTATAATAACAAGATCCAACAAATCCATATCGTGGGTGAATATGCCAAAAAAATGCTTGAAGATTATAACGATGCTCTAAAATTTGTGGATGATTATTTTCAATTAAATTATTTTTCATTTCTAAAAAAACATTTTCCTGGTAATCATAAAGATGAGATAAAAAGAAATATTACCCCTAATAAATTTCGCCAGTTATTTGGTACTTTATCACCAAGTCAATTGATAATTATTAATGACAATGAGAACAAAAATATTGTTGTAGCCGCCGGTCCGGGAAGTGGAAAAACAAGATTTTTGGTGCATAAACTTGCCTCCTTGCTTTTGATGGAAGATGTTAAACACGAACAATTGTTAATGTTAACTTTCTCAAGAGCTGCTGCTACAGAATTCAAAAAAAGATTGCTTTCCTTAATTGGAAATGCAGCTAACTTTGTAGAGATAAAAACCTTCCATTCATATTGTTTTGATCTTTTGGGAAAAATAGGTAATCTTGAAAAATCAGATAAAATTGTTAGTGAAACCGCTAAAAAAATCCTGAGTGGTGAAGTAGAACCGAATAGAATAACAAAGACTGTTTTAGTGATTGATGAAGCTCAGGATATGGATGCAAATGAATTTGCTTTAGTTAAATCACTTATGAATAGAAATGAAGAAATGCGAGTGATAGCAGTTGGAGATGACGACCAAAATATCTTTACTTTTCGAGGAGCTGATTCAAAATATTTTGAACAATTTATCAAAGAAAAAAATTCAAAAAAATATGAGCTTATCAAAAATTATAGAAGTAAAACAAATTTAGTTGAATTTTCAAATCAATATGTAATGAAAATATCGCAACGCTTTAAAACTACACCAATTGTTGCCGATCAAAAAGATAACGGAAATATTACAATAATTCACTACCAAAGTAATAACTTGATTATTCCATTAGTTCAAGATGTATTATCCGCCGAACTCTCAGGAACTACAAGTGTTCTAACCCAAACAAATGATGAAGCTTTGCAAATTACAGGTTTGTTGTTAAAAGAAGGAATGCCGGCAAAGTTAATCCAAACAAATAATGAATTTAATTTATTCAATTTATTGGAAATCAGATCTTTTATCCAGGATTCATTTGTAGAAGAAAGTAATACAATAATTAGTAAGGATCTTTGGAATAATGCTAAAAGAAAATTTGTTAAAAATCACAAAAAAAGTTCTAACTTTGAATTGTGCAAGAATCTAATAAAAGATTTTCAGATAACAAATCCAAAAATAAAGTATAAATCCGATTTCGAGACTTTCATAAAAGAATCAAATCTTGAAGATTTCATTCATAAAGAAAATGAAGCGATATATGTATCTACAATTCATAAAGCGAAAGGAAAAGAATTCGATAATGTTTTCATATTATTAAACAATTTTAAGGCAAATTCCAATGAAAAGAAAAGACTGTTATATGTGGCAATGACTCGGGCAAAAAAGAATCTTTCGATTCATTATAATGGTAATTTTCTTAATGATATTACCGTGCATAATTTGGTTTTTAAAAGGGATAATATTTCTTATACTAACCCCAAACAATTGATTTTTCATCTAACTCACAAGGATATTCAATTGGGTTACTTTAAATTTGTTCAGCATAGAATGAATTTGATTTTTTGCGGACAAAAATTATTGATAAATAAAGAAGGTTTAACAAACCTAAAGTATGAACTGATTGTTAAATTTTCTAAACATTTCCAAGAAACAAAAAAATCTTTGGAAACAAAAGGATTTCAACTAACTTCAGCTAAAATTAACTTTATCCTTTATTGGAAAAGTAAAGATGAAAAAAGTATTGATGAACCGGAAGTTAAAATTATTTTACCTGAACTATGCTTTGAAAAAAATTACTAAAGCTTCAATATAAATGAACTGAACAGTCATTACAAATAAAATAAGGAGAAAATATTTATGTCGGAATTTACAGAAAATATTAAAAAACGTACCGAATTATTAACCGAATATATTCAAGGTTTGATTGATAATCAAGACGGAATAAAACTGT
>JAMOQM010000002.1 GCA_027064005.1 Candidatus Cloacimonadota bacterium
GTTTGGATATTAATGAGATTATGATTAATCATTATTTGAAAAATACCGAAAATTATCCAAATCTCACTATTAAAAACCTGAGAATTGATCAACCATTTGACTTGGATATGAAATTCGATAAAGTTTTCAGTTCTTTCGTTATTCACGGTTTTCCAAATGAGATTAGAATGAAAATAATTGAGAATGCTAAGAATTCCTTAAAATCCGGTGGTAAATTTTATATTCTGGATTTTAACGAATTTGTTTTAGAAAAAATGCCTTTTTATTTAAGAATTCCCTTTACGAAAATCGAGTGTAAATATGCTTTCGATTTTATTAAAAGAGATTGGAAGAAGATTTTATCTGAGACAGGATTTAACTCTGTAACTGAAAATTTTTATATGAAAAAATATGTTAGGTTGTTGTCTGTAGAAAAATAAAAAGAATTTACTTTGATGCCTTTATCTGCAAAAAATCGTATTAATAATAGGTTATAACAGATATTCTTGCTTGACAGGTATTAAGCTGTTTTTCAAATAAGAAAAAAATAGGAGATATATGAAATTAGCAAATTATTCTAATACAGCGGTTATCATACCGGCACATAATTCGGGAAAGAGCTTAAAGTTATTATTGCCTCGCGTTTTAAAATATTTTCCTTCCCGTTCTGTTTTTGTGATTGATGATGGGTCAAAAGATAATACTATTAAAGAAGCTAAAAAATTCAAAGTAAGAATAGCAATTCATCCAAAAAATAGAGGAAAAGGGGCTGCTTTGCAAACCGGCTTTAACAGAGCGATTAAAAATAATTTTGAATTTGCCATCACAATTGACAGCGATTTGCAACATGAACCGGAATCTATTCCTTTCTTTTTAGAATTTCAGAATAAATATTTTGCCGGAATGGTTATTGGGAAAAGGTCATATAATTTGGGAGTTATGCCGGTAATGAGAATTCTAAGTAATAAAATTACCAGTGGAATTATTGCATTTTTAACCGGTGAAAATATCAAAGATTCTCAAAGCGGTTACCGTTTATATGATTTAGACTCTATTAAAAATCTTAGTTTTAAAACTAACCGTTTTCAATTTGAAACGGAAATTTTGTTTCAATATATCAGAAAAAATAAAATAATTGTAAATTTACCGATAAATACAATCTATAGCGATGAAAAAAGTTATATCTCACATTTCAGAGATATTAAGAATTTTATTTATGTATTATTCAGTGAATTGTTAAAAGGAATATAATGAAAATATTACTTACAAATGACGATGGATTTCACGCACCGGGAATCCAAACTTTATACAGATTATTAAAAAAGAAAAATCACGAAGTTGCGATAATCGCTCCTAACACTGAAAAAAGTGCTTCCTCGCATTCGGTAACTCTTTTTCAACCTTTAAGATTATATAAAAAAGGTGAAAATTGCTGGGCTGTTTCCGGAACTCCTGCCGATTGTTCGATAATAGCATCTAAAAAAATGATTCATTTTGTGCCTGATATTGTAATTTCAGGAATTAATCGAGGTCAAAATATGGGCGAAGATGTTTTATATTCAGGGACAATTGCCGCTGCTTTGGAAGCAATGTATCTCGGTATGAAATCAATTGCCGTTTCTTTAGTTGCTTTTGAAAATGAAAAATATGAGACTGCGGCTAAAGTTATTTCAAAATTATTAGATGAGAATATTCTTGAGCAAATTAAAGAAGGTGAAATCTTAAATATCAATGTTCCTAATGTGGAATTTGAGAAAATAAAAGGTGTAAAAAGTACGTTTTTGGGACATCGAATTTATAATGATTTTGTGGTTGAACAGGAAGATCCTTTTGGGAAAAAAATATATTGGATTGGAGGTTCTGCTCCGGAATGGAAAATATTGGCAGGTTCCGATTATTCTGCTGTAAATAACGGATTTGTCTCAATTACACCAATAAAACCGGATTTTAATAGTAAAAATACTCTGGAAAAGTTTACGCAAAAAATATCATTAACTTAGGTGGATATATGAGATTTGATGATCAAAGGATAATATTAGTTGAGAACCTTAGAAAAAAAGGTATAAATGATGAAAAAGTTTTGGCAGCATTTTCAAATGAGGAAAGGGATTTGTTCGTTCCTGAAGAATTTAAGAGATTATCTTATCTTGATCAAGCTTTAAATATTGGTGAAGGTCAAACTATTTCTCAACCGTTTATCGTTGCTTATATGATGCAAGTTTTAGAATTAAATGATAATGATCTTGTTTTGGAAATAGGTACCGGTTCCGGTTACCAAACAGCATTAATTTCTTCATTGGTTAAAGAAGTTTACACGGTTGAAAGAATAAAAAGTTTAGCTTGGAAAGCGAGAAAAATTCTAAAAAAAATTGAAAAGAAAAATATCTATTTCAAAATTGGTGACGGTTCAAAAGGCTGGATAGATGCTTATCCTATTTGTGAAGAATTTGATAAAATTATTGTTTCAGCGGGATCTCCGGGAATTCCGGAACCATTAATTTCACAACTGAAAATTGGCGGAAAAATGATAATTCCGTCCGGAGAATTAGATAAACAAGTCCTAAACTTGATTACCAAAAAAGAAGATGGCTATCAAAAAGAGGTTTTATCCGAATGTCTTTTTGTTCCCTTAATTGGAAAATCCGGTTGGAATAATCTTTAAGGAAGGAATAATGAATGTTTTTAAAAAGCTATTTAACAAAAAGAAATTTATTTATGATGAAAGATTGGTTGACGTACCATTTTTAAAAAAGCTAAAACCACGAGAATTAGGTCTTTTTAACAGAATGATTTATAAAAGAAATTTTAAAAAAGGTGAGATAATTTTTAAGAAAGATTATCCGAATGTTGTTTTATATTTTCTGATGAAAGGCACTGTTCAGATTCTTCTCAATAATGAAAAGTCAATAGTTATTTCCGAATTGGAACCATATTCGTTTTTCGGTGAGTTAGGAATGTATATTGATACTAAACGGAGTGCAAGTGTTGTGTCTAAAACCGACACGGAATTATATGCTGTTTCTAAAGATGAGTTTAAACATTTTGTAGATACTTTTCCTAAAATTGGGGTGAAAATTCTTTATGCTTTGGGACAGAATATGAGTAAAGATATAATCAAATCAAATGAGCGACTTAAAGAATGCGAATCTAAACTTAAGGATAAAATGTCAAATGATAGATACATCCAAAATTAATTACCCCAGAGTTGCTTTTTATTTTTTAATAATTTCATTATTTATTTTGGGAATTATTTTTTATCAATCTATTTTTGCTTATGTATTGTCTTCGCTGTTTTTTGCGTATTTATTAAATCCCATTGTTTTTTCCCTTGAAAAAGCTCACGTGCCAAGAATAATTGGTATCGGAATTGTATATTTTTTCATCATTGGTATAATAATTGGTATTGCTCTTTTTGTTATTCCACCATTGATCAAACAAGCAAACGAGTTGGTTAATACTATTTCTGTCTATGTAAAAAATATTGATTCTATACAACAAAAAATTCCTTATATCGATAAAGTTACTGATTTTTTTAACTCGCTTCAAGCTAAATTTCCTTTTCTAACATTTCAAAAGGATCTGGCAAATTTTGGTTCAAAAATTTTGGATCAAGTGCATAATTTACCCTCGATATTATTCGATTTTGTTAAAAATTTAGTAAGTATTGTTGCATTGTTAGTTACTATTCCTATCGTAGGATTTTTTATTCTTAATGATAAAGAAAAATTTATGAAAGCTTTTTTTGCTTTTGTTCCTAATAAATATTTTGAGTTAACCGTTCTGCTTATGAGAAAATTAGATAATGTTGCCGGAACTTATTTAAGAGCATTAATGATTGAGATTTCAATAGTTTCTGTGTTATCCTCAATTGCTTTGGTGATTGTTGGTGTCCCTTATGCTTTATTAATTGGAATTATTGCCGGTTTTGCTAATGCTATCCCATATTTTGGTCCTTCAATAGGTGTGATTTTAGCCATCGTATCGGTGATAATTAATTCTCAACCAATGTCTATTGCTGTTTATGCTATTATTGGATTGTATTTGGTTCAGGCGATAGATAATAATATTGTTTATCCAATAGTAATAGGGAAAAATACTGAAATGCATCCTTTAATAATTATGTTGACAGTAATTGCGGGTGGATATGCGTGGGGTGTGCTTGGAATGTTTTTATCGGTTCCAATAGTTTTTTTAGTGAAAGAAATAATGATAGTTTTATATAAAAATTTAAAAGATTTTGAAATAATTTAAAAGAGGTAATAATGAGTATTCTTGACAAATGTGCTAAATTTGATGATGCTGAAAATATTAGAAAATTAGGCTATTATCCATATTTTAGGGTAATAACTTCCGAACAGGATACGGAAGTTATGGTAAACGGTAAAAAAATGCTGATGATGGGTTCAAACAGCTATTTAGGACTTACAAATCATCCGAGAGTAAAAGAAGCTGCGATAAATGCAACCAAAAAATATGGAACAGGTTGTGCCGGCTCAAGATTTTTGAATGGAACGATTGATATTCATATAGAATTAGAAGCTAAACTGGCTAAATTAGTTGGGAAAGATGGAGCACTCGCTTTTGCTACCGGATACCAATCTAACTTGGGTGCGATTTCTGCAATGGTTGCTAAAAATGAATATATTGTTACTGATAAATATGATCATGCTTCAATAATTGACGGCTGTAAGATGTCATACGGTAAAATGTTGCGATACAATCATAACGATATGGCAAGTCTTGAAAATGCTTTGAAAAGGACAGAAGGGAAAAATACATTAGTTGTTGTTGATGGGATTTTTAGTATGGAAGGTGATATTGCGGATGTACCCGGAATTTTGGAAGTAATAAAAAAATATAATGCTAATTTGATGATAGATGAAGCCCATTCTCTCGGAGTTTTAAGTAAAGATGGAGCAGGGGCAGCTAAATATTTTGATGCGGTTGATGATACTTCTATAATTATGGGAACATTTAGCAAATCCTTAGCTTCTGTTGGTGGATTTTTGGCAGCAGATAAAAATACCATAGACTATTTGAAACATAATTCCAGACCTTTAATCTTTAGTGCATCTTTACCGCCAGCGTCGGCTGCGAGTGTTTTGGAAGCATTAAAAATTATGGAAGAGGAACCGGAAAGAATCGAAAAATTATGGGAAAATACTCATTTTATGGCTGAAGGTTTTAAAAGTATGGGATATGATATTGGGAACTCTGTTACACCAATAATACCATTACATGTTGGAGAAATGATGATAGCTTTTAAGATGTGGAAAATGCTTTCTGAAGAAGGTGTTTTTATTAATCCTGTTGTTCCGCCTGCAGTTCCTCCAACTGATACTCTGATTAGAACCAGTTTTATGGCAACACATACAAGAAGTCAACTTGAAGAAGCTTTGGATAAATTTAAAAAAATTGGGAAAAAATTAAAAATAATTTAATTTTTTTAGTTAAAGTTAATATTAAGCACGTTGCTATATTTAAAATTAGGGACGTGTTTTTTTATTGCTTGTCCTTCTTTATCAATATTGATTCCTAACTAACAATATATGAAGTAGTTATGAATTGCCTCAGATCTTTAATGTAGAACAAAATGTCATTTCTATTATGTAAAAACAGCTATTAAATTATTTCTTAAATAAGTCAGTGATATCAAGTTCGGAGTAGTTTCGGTACATATAATTTACATTAGAATTTTTTTTTGTTGACAAGGTTTCATTTCTTTTGAAAATTTACATATTATGAAATTGGAGGTTTAAAAATGAATCGTGAAGAACTTATTTCAAAAATTGCCGAACGTGCAAACATCACAAAAAAAGAAGCTGGTTTAGCTTTAACTGCTTTTATCGATACTGTTACTCTTGAATTAGAAAATAAAGGTAAAGTATCTTTAGTAGGTTTTGGTGCCTTTTCAGTTAGTCATAGGAATGCAAGAAAAGGTAAAAATCCAAAAACAGGAGAAATTATTGACATCTCAGCTAGAGACGTACCGACTTTTAAAGCAGGTAAGAAATTAAAAGATGCGGTAAGATAAGATTTTTCTTTTGACAAAAAAGCAAGAGTAGAAAAAATATTCTTGCTTTTTTATTAATGCAAAAAGAGGATTTAAAATGAAAATTAAAATAATGAAAGATGAGTTGCTAAGCTATATACAACCTTTAATTACCGTTGTACCTTCTAAAAATGTTATGCCACTTTTGACTAACTTTTTAATTGTGGCTAAAGAAGAAGAAAGTATAATTGATATCACAACTACTGATTTGTCGATGTCTGTTTCTGTGGAAATAAGTGCGAATGTTTTGGAAAGTGGAACTGTTGCGGTTTCAGCAAAAAATTTCACTGAAATTATCAATTCTTTGCCTGACAAAGAAATAGATATTTTTACCGATAATGAATTTTTACGAATAGAATGTTTAAAATCAAATTTCAATCTTATTGTCTCTGACCATTCCCAATTTCCTTTAATACCAAAATTAGATCTAACTAATTCAAATGTTTTTCCCGCTGCTCAAATAAAAAAAATGATTTCTCTCGTTGAGTTTGCTGTTGCAACTGATACGAAACGAGCAGTATTTAATGGTGTTTCTTGGACGATTAACCCGGACAAACAAATAATGGCAGCCACCGATGGTAAAAAAATTGCTGAAGCTACTTTTATTCATGAAAATGGTATTGAAGAAACCAAAAGCTATATTTTAGCAACTAAAACATTGAGTTTTTTAATAAAAATTATCTCTGATGATGATGATCAATTAGATGCGATTTTAGAAGATAAACGAGTTATGTTTCATTATAAAAATTATACTATTTTCTCACACCTTCTTACAGGAGTTTATCCTGATTATAATCGTGCCATTCCAATTGACCATGATAAAACTTTAGTAATAAATAGAGCAGAATTAATTAATGCCGTAAAAAGAGTCTCTTTAATGGCTTCTTATGAAATCTTTAGTATGAGATTTGAAATCTCGAAAGATACTTTGAAAATATTTACTAAAAGTAGAGAACAGGGCGAAGCTAAAGAAGATATCACAAATATAACTTATGAAGGTGATGATTTAATAATTGCTTTTAACTATAAATATCTTTTACAAGTATTAAATGTGATGTATAGTGAGGAAGTTATTTTTAAATTTAAAAAAAGCAAAACACCTGTATTACTATTTAATAAAACAGAAAGTGAAAATTTTAATTCAAGATTTCTTTTGATGCCTTTGAATAAAGCTTAACTTGAAAATAAAAAGTATATCATTAAAAAATTATAGAAATCTGGACGATTTGTCTCTTTCATTTTCCGACAATGGTCTTAATATTTATGGCTTTAACGGGGTTGGTAAAACCAATCTTCTTGAAGCTATTTTTTATTTCTCAACCGGCAAGTCTTTTCGTACGAAATCCGATATCGATATAATTAATTTTGAGAAAGATTATTTTAGAATAACTTCCGAAATTGTGATCAATAAATTAGATTATACTTTTGAAATTGGCTACAATAGGAAAAAAAAGAAAATTGTTAAAATAAATGGCCAACTTTTGAAAAAGCTTACTGATTTATATGGGAAATTTAAGGTTATTTTTTTTTCACCTTCAGATATTAATATTATTTCAGGGACTCCTTCAAATCGACGGCTATTTTTTGATAAAGCGATTGCTCAACTTTATCCTGAATATCTTTCTATTCTTAATAGACAAAAAAAAATTATCAAACAAAGAAATTTTCTTTTCAAATCATCTTATTCCGAAGCGGAAAAATCTTCTTGGGATAATCAGCTGATGGTTAATTCGGCGAAATTATATAAATTTAGGATTGATTATCTTAAGGATTTTAATAGTATCTTTCAGACAAAATATTCTGAAATTAGTGATTTTAAGGAAAAGGCTGAAATTAAATATTTTTCCGGTTTAAATATTGCTGGAACTTATGAAAAATCATTTAAAGAAGAATTATCAAAAATATCCCAACAAGAAATTATTTATAAGCGTACCTTGATTGGTCCGCAATTAGATGATTACATAATTAATATTGATGATAAAAATTCAAAAATGTTTGCTTCTCAAGGACAAATGCGGTCGCTGGCTATTGCTTTAAGATTATCTCAAGCAACTGTTCTGACGGAAAAGAAAATCTATCCTGTGCTTATATTTGATGATGTTATTGGAGAATTGGATAATAGAAGAACTACCAGTTTATTGAAACTTTTAAATGATAACCACCAAATATTTATTGCTTCGCCAAAATTAGAAAACCTTCCTAAAAATCGTGAAAACCTAGAATTAAAATGACTCAAGATAAAAAAAATATTTTTGGTTGGATAATGTATGATTTCGCAAATTCATCTTTTACGACAATCATTGTAACGGTTATTTATTCTGTTTATTTTAAGAATGTTGTTGTTGGTGCCGGGGAAAAAGGAACAAAACTGTGGGGGATTGCTGTTTCTATTTCGATGCTTTTGGTTGCAATCGGTTCACCAATCTTTGGAGCGGTAGCTGATTATTCTCATACAAAAAAGAAATTTTTGGCAGGATTCTGTTATTTGAGCGTTGTTTTCACAGTATTAATGTATTTTGTAAAACCCGGTGATGTAGCAATAGGAATGATTCTCTTTATTATTGCTAATTTTGGATTTAATAGTAGCAACGTTTTTTATAATGCATTTCTACCGGAAATATCAACAAATAAAACTATTGGAAAAATTTCAGGCTTTGGTTGGGCATTCGGATATGTTGGCGGATTAGTTTCCTTAATAATTTCATTATTTGTTTTGAAAATAAATATCAGATTGGTTTTTCCGGTTGTGGGATTATTTTATGGCTTGTTTGCTTTGATTACTTTCTATTTCTTGAAAGAAAAAGAACATGGGCAGAGATCCGATAATTATTTTTTAACTGCCTACAAAAGAATAAAATACTCATATCAAAATATTATGCAATTTAAAGAACTTCTTAAATTTTTTATCAGTTATTTCATTATTAATGACGGAATTGTTATTGTAATTAGTTTTGCCTCTATTTATGGGGCGACAATGTTTCAGATGAGTTCAAAAGAACTAATTTGGTATTTCATTATTGCTCAAATTACTTCAATTTTTGGTGCTGCTATTTTTGGTTTTATTTTTGATAAAATTGGTGGAAAGCTTTCTTTATCAATAACTTTGTTAATTTGGATCGGAGTTGTAATTTTGGCATTTTTCTGTCCTAATAAGGAATTTTATTATTTTGTCGGTTTGGTGGCTGGAATTGCAATTGGATCAAGTCAGTCTATAACCAGAACGATTTTGGCAACTTTAACACCGACTTCAAAAATGACAGAATTTTTTGGATTTTATTCCTTTACCGGGAAATTTTCATCAATATTTGGACCTTTAATTTACGGATATATTGCTTATTTAACCGGTTCCCAGCGTTGGGCAATTCTCGCGGTTATTTTATTTTTTGTAACAGGTGCAATAATTTTACAAACCGTCGATATGGAAAAAGGAATTAAAACCGCAAAGTCTTTCTAAGATTATTTTTTTGTTTTGATTTGAAAATTAAGCTTTGATTTACCGTTTTTATCCAATATTTGATAAAGTTTCCCATTTATTTTTAAAGAATAAACAAGAATTTGAGTGTCATAAACAATTCCATAAACTAAAACGTCGTCTGCTTCTTGAATAGCAATTTTATGATCTCTTAATGTTTCCACGGAAAATGTAAATTTGAGCTCATATTTATCATTTAATATCCATTGATGATGAACTTGTCTAAGATTGCCTTTAATGAATGAAACTTGCGGTTCTTTAGTATCATCGGCAACCATAGAAAATAAATTAAAAGTTGCAATAATTGTGATGATTAGTAGAATTATTTTTTTCATTTTCTCCTCCAAATTTAAAGAAAAAGATTTAAGTAAGATTGGATAATATTGTTTCCAAATAGAAAGAATAAAAAAGCGGCAAATATAATAAAAGGTCCAAAAGGCAATTGATCTTCGCGTTTCATTTTTGAGAAAACATACCAAAAAACAGCCAAAACTGAACTGAAAAATAAAATAAAAACAACGCCTTGAAATCCAAAAAAGGCTCCGATGGCTGAAAATAATTTGATGTCACCACCACCTAAACCGATTTTATTTGTTGATTTATAGTAGATGTACGAAATTAAATATAAAATAGCAAAAACAATGATAGAACTTAATAAAGAATTTATTATTGAAATGTCTTTAGCGAAAAATGTAAAGATGAATCCTATGAATATTAACGGAATTGTAAGAATATCGGGGAGGATTTTGTGAAATGAATCAATGAAAAATAAAATAATTGCTATTGAAAAGAAAAAGATATTTTTAGCAAAAAATAAAGTGAATTTAAAATCAGATTTGTAAAATATAAGAAAAAAAACTATGGGGGTAATTACCTCAACTATAACATAATGCCAATGGATTTTAGCTCCACAAAACGAACACTTTCCTCTTTGAAAAAGATAACTCAAAATCGGGATGTTGTTCCACGGTTTCAAAGGTGTATTGCAGACCGGACAATGAGATGCCGGCCACATTATTGATAAATGGTTGGGAATTCGATAAATACAAACATTAAAAAAACTTCCGAAAATTGCTCCAAGAACAATCACAAAAGTTGAAAAAAAAACTTCAGGTGAAATAATTACCAACCATATCTCCTGTCAAAATTAGAAAAAGACCTTGAGAAAGGAGAATTACCTATATTTTGTCTGAATTCAATATGGATGCTGGTGTTTTCAAATGGTTTGTAATCTAAGCTAAATTCAGGTAAAACTTTTGACGTGTTGTCATTGTTTCCCGAAAATTCAAAATTACTATTATAATTTGCAGTTCCAAAATTAGCAAAATTAAGTTTTAGATTTAATTTTAATTTAGGATTTACATCATAGAGAAAATTAGTTGAATAGTTGGAAAGATAACTGCTTTTTTTTGATGAAGAATTGAAAGTAGAAGAAAATGATGCTGAATTCGAAATGTGTAAATTGTCGGGTTTTTTAAAACTTAAACTTCCAAGATTGCTTAAACTATAACCGGAATTAAACATATTTGGAATGTTTTGAGAAAAAATGATTGTGCTACTCAAAATCATAACTACTATTAATAAATTTCTTTTCATAATTTCACCTCGATAACTATTTAAATTATTAACGCATTGATGTCAAATATCTTTCAAAAAAAATGAAATTAGCAGAATATATGTTAGACTGCTAAAAATAATTTGCCTTTTAATCTTTTCGTTTTATCATATTTATAAAATCATTACAGACAGGAGGAATTATGAATTTTAATCGATTTACAATCAAGTCGCAAGAAATAATAGAAAGTGCTCAAGCTTTAGCTAGTGAGAATGGACATCAAGAAATATTACCTATCCATATTTTATTGGAAGCTGTGAAGCAACACGACGGCGTTATGAAATCTATATTGCAAAAACTTGAAATCAATGTAGATAATTTGAAAAATGATATTAATAAAGAAATAAACACATTGCCAAAAATATCCGGTATAAATCAAGTATATCTTTCTCGACAACTCTCGGATATATTCCAAAAAGCAGAAAAAGAATCAAATAAATTAAATGATGATTTTATTAGTGTGGAACATATAATTTTGGCAATTATTCTATCCAAAGATATAAGTGCAAAAATTTTGAAAAATCACGGACTTACCTACGATCGAATTCTAAAAGCTCTAAAAGATGTTCGTGGAAATCAAAGAGTTACTGATCAAGATCCGGAAAGTAAATATATGGCTTTGGAAAAATATGCCAGAAATCTTACAAAAATGGCACGACAGGAAAAATTAGATCCGGTTATTGGTCGAGATGACGAAATTAGACGAACCATAGAAATTCTGTCTCGAAGGCGAAAAAACAACCCGGTCTTAATTGGAGAACCCGGTGTTGGTAAAACCGCAATTGTAGAAGGTTTGGCTCGTAGAATCGTTGCAAATGACGTACCTGAAAATTTGAAAAATAAAGATCTTCTGGAATTAAGCATAAGTTCTCTTTTGGCAGGTGCAAAATTTAGAGGCGAATTTGAGGATAGGCTAAAAACCGTTTTAAAAGAAGTTGAAAAATCTGAAGGTAAAATAATCCTTTTTATCGATGAATTGCATACTGTTGTAGGTGCGGGTGCTGCTGAAGGATCTGTTGATGCTTCCAATATGTTAAAACCGGCATTAGCAAGAGGTGATTTACATTGTATTGGTGCAACGACTTTGGATGAATATCGTAAATATATTGAAAAAGATGCTGCTCTAACAAGACGTTTCCAACCGGTATATGTGATGGAACCAACTGTTGAAGATACTGTCTCTATTTTGAGAGGTCTAAAAGATAAATATGAAATTCACCATGGAGTACAAATAGCCGATAACGCTTTGGTTGCTGCAGCTGTGATGTCAAATAGATATATTTCGGATAGATTTTTACCAGATAAAGCTATTGATTTGGTAGATGAAACTTGTGCTCACTTAAAAACTCAAATTGACTCAATGCCGGAAGAATTAGATGAAGTTGAAAGGAAAATTCGTCAGTTAAAGATTGAAGAAATTTCTCTAAAAAAGGAAAAAGATCCTATTTCAAAACAGAGATTAAAAGATATTAAGAAAGAAATTGCTGATTATCAAGAAAAACAATCTACTTTGAAAATCAAATGGGAATATGAAAAAAACTTGATTAACTCAATCAAAAAACTTTCTGAGGAAATTGAAAAAATCAAATCGGATGCAGAAATTGCAGAAAGGAAAGGTGATTATTCAAAAGTAGCTGAGTTAACTTATGGGACTTTGCCAACGAAACAAAAAGAAATAGATAAGTTAAAAGAAAAAATGCAAAGTGTTCCGGAAAACGAACAAATGTTAAAAGAAAAAATTACTGAGGAAATGGTTGCGGAAACAGTTTCTCGTTGGTCAGGGATTCCGGTTTCAAAATTACTTCAAAGTGAAATGATGAAATTAGCAAAAATGGAAGAAAAATTGGCTGAACGAGTTATTGGACAAAAAGAAGGTATTAATGCTGTTTCAAATGCAATTCGCAGATCGCGGAGCGGGATTTCAAATATGGATAAACCAATCGGTTCTTTCTTATTTTTAGGTCCAACCGGGGTTGGTAAAACGGAATTGGCAAAATCCTTGGCAAATTTCATGTTTGATTCGGAAAAAGCTATCATTAGAATTGATATGTCTGAATTTATGGAAAAACATTCAGTCGCAAGATTAATTGGTGCTCCTCCGGGATATGTCGGATATGAACAAGGCGGTTATTTGACCGAAGCTGTCCGAAGGCGACCTTACAGTGTGATTTTGTTGGATGAAATTGAAAAAGCTCATCGAGATGTATTTAATATCTTTTTGCAGATTTTTGATGAAGGACGATTAACCGATGGAAAAGGTCGTACAGTTGATTTTAAAAATACGGTTATTATAATGACATCAAATATTGCTTCTCAATTAATTTATCAGTGGGATGGCAATAATGAAAATGAACTTAGAGATTCGATTATGGACATGCTAAAACAACATTTCCGACCGGAATTTATCAATCGACTTGATGACATTGTAATGTTCCATCGTTTGGAGAAAGATCAAATTAAGGAAATCGTAAAAATCAAATTGAAAGGTTTGAAGAAAACATTGGCTGAAAAGCAAATTAAGCTTGAAGTTTCCGATAATGCTATTGATAAAATTGCAGAGATTGGCTTTGATCCGCATTTTGGAGCAAGACCTTTGCAAAGAGTTATTCAAAAAGAGATTGAGAATAATCTTGCTTTGAAAATGATTAAAGGCGAAATTATACCTAATAGCATTGTTAAAGTCGATTATCGAAATAACGGTTTTACGATTGAAAATGAATAAGAGAAAGGAGACGCAATTAAGCGTCTCTTTTTTTTATGAAATACGATCTAACATTTTTTTAAAATTATAAAAAATTGGTAAGGTTGCAACCGGTATTCAAGTTAAAGAAAAAACTGTATGGTGATTCTTCCGGCATTTATCAAAACCAAATATATCTAAACAACTCTCAGAAAATTTATTAATCGGTACTGGTTCAAGCTAAAAAAAGACAGCCTGATAATTGTAATATCTGTAAAAATTATGTTGAGAAAATGATATTTATTGAGGATATATGATACTGATAAATTGAAAATAATTATTTTCTGTTATGGAATAATATGCCATTTAAAATGCTATGCAAATGATGAATAAGAAAAATTTTTGCGTAGATAAAAAAACTTCTTGCATATTTTTAGATAGTTTTCTTTATTGATAATTGAATTATTTAGTTTGTAGATTCGTTCTTTATATAATTACGGCTTTGATTTAACATAATGAAAAATAAGCTAGATTGAATTTTAAAAAATAAGTTGAAAGTCAATAAAGATGAGTACAATCGCTTTAACCGGTACTCAAATATAATATTGTTTATAACAAAATTTACAAGAGATAAAAATATGAAATATAGAATAGACGAATGGTTTAGTGAGAGTAAATATAAAAAATTTGTAGATTATTGCAGAAAAAATAACATTCAATTAGTTAGCGAGTTAGAAGATTTTGATTTTTCGTTATTGTTTACGTCAACAAGAATTGGCGAACTTAGAGTAGAAAAAATAAAAGAAAGATATAATGAATATAAGAAAATTTCTCCGTCTTTAACAACTAATGATAATGAAGATAAAGAAATTATAGATATTAAATACCCTTTGAAAATAACAGCAGAAAACCTAAATTTTTTACCTCTTTATTCTAATATTAAAAGACATAAACAAGATTTTATTTTAGATAATTCTCTTAAATGGGATCACAAAATATCGACTTTGTTGTTAAAAATAAGAACTGAACATGTTCTTCAAATATTTAAAATAGATACGATTGGGGAATGTCTTTTTTATACACCGGACGAATTAATTAAAATTAAGAACTGTGGCAAAGCAACTATTGCTGATTTGCAGAATTCTTTTAGAGAATACATATTATTTAGCGATGAAGATGTTAGTGGACATTGGGTTGATTTCGATTCAATGATAAATTCTTTAATTCCATTGAAAACAAGACATCTCGATATTATAAAAATCAGATTAGGATTATCTCAATCCCGCATTAATAGTTTGCAAGCAGTAGGGCAGAAATGTGGGTTAACAAGAGAAAGAGTCAGACAAATAATCTTAACAATTGTTCGAAAATTAAGAACAAAAGAAATTGAATCCAAACTTGAACCTTTTTGGAAAATCGTTAATTCAGTACTTGAACGATATATTGGATTTGCCTCTTTTAACACAGTATCTCCGGAAATAAATCAACTGCTTCATTGGGAGAAAGCACTTCCATCTCATTCGTTAGCTATGTTTTTATCTATATATGATAAATATGAAATTGATCAAGAATTTGACTTTATTGGATTGAAAGACAATAGATGTAATCATTGTGATAAGATTTATTCGTTTCTAATAGATTTGATAAATAAACATGAAACTATTTCTAAAACAGAAGTGTTGAATTATCTAAAAAATCGTTGCGAAAATCTAAAATGCCCCCACTATGAGAACAATAAATCGTTCGATTTTTCATATATTCAACACATAATTGATTCTAAAAATACAGACAAATTTCCGATTACTTATGATAATGAATATATTCATAATTATAGCTTTTGGTTGAAAGAAAATAAAACATTATCCGATGAAATTGCTGAGATACTAAAAAATTACGGGAAATCAATTTATTTTACCGAGTTAAAAAAAATAACGGAATCAAAAATTGACGAAGAAATTAACAAACATCGATTTCTAAGTATTCTAAACAGAGATCCAAATGCTCTTTTATGGGGAAGAGGTATCTATATTCATAGAGCTAATATTAAAGTTCCAATTGATTTTATTGAAAATGTTCACAAACAATTAGAAGAAAAATTGATTTCCGGGTTACCGGTAGTTTGTATCACAGGTTTTTTTTATAGGAAAAAGGGGAAATTTGTAAAAAATAATCTTCCTTATCCTACGGCGTTATATACTTCATTAAGAGAATATAAAAGCGATACTCTTGCTTTTCCGTACTATCCGGCGGTATTCTTGAAAAAAAATGATATTATCATAAAACCACTTTCTGAAATTGTTGAAGATTATCTGTTTGAAATTGGTAAAGCTATTTCACGAAGTGATTTTAATGATTATTTTAAAAAAGAAATTGGGATGCAAAGTAATTCTCTTCAAAAGATTGTTTCTAATTCGGAAAATATTGTAAGGTTACCAAACAAATTTATTTCTCATAAAAAGTATGTTAAAGATTGATATATTAAATAAAAAGTCAAAATAGAAATATAATTCAATTGTAGAAAAAGAAGGAGTGGAAAAGTGAAAAAAGTTATTCTACTGGCACTTATTGTTGTTATCTCAACAATTTTATTTGCAGATGTCAGTTGGGGGAATGGAGTTCCATTATATGAAGGAAATTATATTAACCGTATCCATTCGGCAAGAATTTCTGAAAACAATTTATTTTTAACTTGGTTAGAAGCCGATAGTGGAGTTTGGAAGATTGAATTGCTAAAAACCGATTCTACAGGTAATCCAATCTGGCAAGAACCTATTACAATTTCAGAGCAATATCATTCAACCTCTGAACCGAAGATTATTCATTCCGAAAACGGCGATAATTTCATTGTTTACTATGATTATTCTAATTTGGTCATATATAAAGTTGACGATTCCGGAACGATTTTGTGGAATAATTCGGTCGATGGTTATAATTATAATTTTTCCACACCCGAAAATGGCGGGATTATGTGTCTTAAAATAAAAAATATTGATAATTCTAAATATCTATGTGGTTCATATTTGAGCAGTCAAGGCGAAGTTATTTGGAATAATAAATTATTAGTAAATCTTCCCGTTCAAACAGGATTAAGCAAGGTGATCTCATATAAATTTATAAATAATCAATTGTCGGTTATCGTAAAAATTGGAAGCACGATATATTTCATGAGTTTTGATGAAAACGGTAATTTGATATATCTTTCTAATAATTATGAAGTTACTTTTCACGGAGATGCAAAATTAATGAACGATAATTTTTATTATGTTTTTAATGATACAAATGATAATGAGTTAAAAATGTGGACATTTGATTTAGACGGGAATTCTCTTTCCGGCGATAATCCCTTTAGTTTACATACTCTTGACGGTTACATGTATGAGCATCTTTTCAACAACAACGGACATTTCTATTGTTTGGGAGAAAATAACTCTCAAAAGAAAGTACTCTTGATTGATTATAGCGGTTCTTTCTTATCGGAATATGATTTTACCGTTTCAGCTAATTCTCCCGATATTCAATATTTTGATCAAGATGCAGATTTTATCAGTGTTTCGTGGGTAGAAGATTTTCATAATAAGAATTCTATCATCCAACTAAATGATTCCGGAATTAGCGATCCTATTAATTTCAATTTTGATTATTTAGGAAGTGGTTTCTTTATGCCTGATAAATTTTATCTTGGAAACGGTTATACAATGGTTGGAATCAAGCTAATGCCGGAGTCAAAAATTGTTACATTTAGGTGTGATGAATCCTCATCGGTTATTACTTATATTAAAGATATTGAAGTTGATGATATTATGCCAACCTTAGCCAATTATCCGAATGGGATTTCAGCTTTTTGGTATTCCGGAAATCATCGGGCAATTATGAAACAATCTTATGATCATTATGGTCAACCTCAATATGACGAAAACGGCTCGATAATTTTAGAAACTAATGACAGATTCTATGTTTCAGACAATTCATTATTTTGTTTTCAAACAAATAATGAAGAAAATACCGCTTCAATACAACGATATGATTTTTTCGGGAATCTTGCTTGGCAAAATCCTATTCAACTTACTCTTTCAAATGAATATCATTTTTACACGGGAATAAAAGATTTTTATTCGGGATATCTGCTTTATACCATAACCGCACAGGAAAACTCAGACGGCAAGGTAATTGAGCTTAATTATTTCAATAATGACGGATTGGTTTGGGATAATCCGGTTGAAATAAATATTGATTATTCACCTAATATTTTTTACAGACGATTTTTGTTTAAAGGCAAAAATCTAATTTATCAATCAAATGATATTATTCATTGTTTAGAGATAAATGAAGACGGTTCTATTGAACATGATTTTACAATTGCAAACAATAGTCCTTATATAACTGTTTTAGGTGACGATAACGATTTCTTTATATATGCAACCGGTGAATCAGACAGTGAATCAAATTTGTACTATTTCCATAATGGGACAAAAGTTTGGGATGAACCAATGACTTATACTCATGGGTCTGTTTATCCGCCGATGTTTGACGAATCAGGATTTTATCTGACCGATGTAGATTTTCAGCATACATTAAATGTAAATTATTTTGATTATGATAAAAATTATATTGCCGAAAAAAGTTTTAATTACTCAGGTTCTTCTTTTGGCTCCGTTTCTCCTTATATCAAAGGAAATTATTTGATTTTTTTCAATGTTAATCATCTTTCCGGAAATGATGCACCGATATCCTATTTGGTTTACAACAAAATTGAGAATCATTTTATTTTCGATACTCCGGTACCTATAACAGAGAGAGAAGATGTTGAACGTCTCAACTCAATTAAATTTGATGATAACTTTGCGTATTTGGAATTTAATACCGGGTATCAATATGATGAAGGTGATTATTTGAGAGATCATTATATTCAAAAAGTAGATTTTACATCTTTAGTTGGAAATAATAATGAGGTTGCAGAACATTCCGATTATGAATTATCGAATTATCCGAATCCTTTTAACCCCCTGACTACAATTTCTTTTACAATACCGATTGCAGCAGAAGTTAAATTGAATATATACAATATTAAAGGTCAAAAAGTTAAAACACTTACCAATGAAAAATATTCAAAAGGAAAATACAATCTTACTTGGAATGGGTTGAGCGATAAAAATGAAGCTGTAAGTTCCGGAGTTTATTTTTACAAATTAAATATCAATGGTAAAACGGAAGATGTTAAGAAGTGTCTTTTATTGAAGTAACTAAAAAGTAAAAGGTAGAGGCGTATAAGTAAACGTCTCTACCAATTTTTTTATGGAATTAAATTAACGTCAGCTTTGAGATTTTTTACAAAATTAACCAACAATTTTACAGTATCATCAACATCTTTTAAAGAAATAACTTCTCCGGGAGTATGCATATATCTGTTAGGAATACTTAATAGTCCTGTTGCAACACCGCCTCTGGATATTTGGATAGCATCAGTATCGGTTCCACTTCGAGAAGGAGTTGGCTCTATCTGAAAGTCGATTTTATTTTTTTCGCAAGTTTCGATTAAAATATCATAAATTCTTGGATTGATTGAAGCTCCAATAGCAATTGCAGGTCCTTTTCCTAATGAAATATCTCCGGCTTTACTTTTGGTAATTCCCGGATAATCGGTTGCATGAGTTACATCAATAATAATTGCCGCATCCGGTTTGATATTGTAAGCGGAAGTTGTTGAACCGCGTAAGCCTACTTCTTCCTGAACTGCGGATACTGAAAAAAGATTGATGTCGATATTTTCATCTTTTAATTCTTTAAGAACCATTGCGGCAATATAAACTCCAACTTTATTATCCGTTGATTTTGATACGATAATATCATCATTAAGAATTTCCATTCCCGGTGAGAATGTTACGTAATCTCCAATGGCAATTTTCTTTTCGGCATCTTCTTTTGATTTAGCTCCGATATCAATCCACAAATCGGCAATTTTCGGAGCATTGTTTCTTTCGGTTGGAGAAATTAGGTGAACAGCTTTACGACCGATAATTCCACGAACTTTTTGATTTCTGTGGAAAATCTCAACTCGCTGTCCGGGAAGAATTGTCGGATCAATTCCACCGACTGCTTTGAAATAAACAAAACCTTTATCAGTAATATAATTAACCATTAAACCAACTTCGTCAGCATGACCGCAAATCATAAGTTTGAAATCTGATTTTCCGTTTTTAATTGCGTAAACATTTCCGTGAATATCCGTTTCTATTTTATCTGAATATGGACTTACGAATTTACGATATATTTTTTGAATTTCTTGTTCAAATCCGGATACACCGTGAGATTCAACTAAGTTTTTGAAAAACTCTAAATTAATATCTTTCATAAAAAATTCCTAACAATTATTTGCAGTTCCGGAAGCAAAAGGATTAATACTTTTCTTTTTTGGAACGGTTTTATTTTCTATTGGAATAATACAGAGAAATCTCATCAAAGTATCTCCTGTATTTCTAAATTGATGTTTCATATTCGGGTCAATGTAAATTACATCCCATTTTTTAAACGGTTTGACGTCATCTTCCAAAACAAGTTCTCCTTCTCCTTCTAAAACAAATGATTCGTGTTCCCAAGGATGATTGTGGAAAGGTGTAAATCCTCCAACTTCGACTTCAAACATTCTCAAAGCAAAATTAGGGGCTTTATCTTTTTGAGCAATTAACCAACGTATTTTAGCATTTTTTGCACCTTCAACGTTGACATCCTCAAGAGTAATATTTTCAAATGAAGTAACTTTCATCATTCCTCCTATTTTCTTATTTTTAGAACATAAAACTTAAATACGAAAAAACAATCAACATATTTATTTTTTTATTAGAATCGGCAATGAATTTTCAAAGTATTTTCTTTAATAAGTTATTTGGAATTTCGGCTATTTTCTTTAATATATCTTTTAACATTAAAACTGCCTTCTTTATTTGATTAAGAATCTAAATTTTTCAAAAAACAAATAGATAATAGGCAAAAGGATTTGAATATGGAAAAAATTAAGACATTAATTAAAGATTTTAAAGATGAGAATTTAACAACCGGATTTACCAAAACTCCTGAAGAATTGTATGGATTGTTTAGTGAAAAATTGGATGCAGAAAATATAAACGGTGAAATTCAAATTTTATCGCAAAACGCTGAAAAAAGCATTCTAATAGGAAATAAACATCTTTTAGTATTGCGTTCAAAACAAAAATATTGTCCCGTTCAAGAAGTTCCAATCTTAATTAAATTAGCTCAATTGCAAATTAAATCAGCAACAATTTTGAAATTTGATGAAAAAAACATAACAGAAAAACATGTAAATATATGATTAAGGATAAAGATATGAAAATTTTAATTGTCGTTAATGATGCACCTTACGGAACAGAAAAAGCGTATAATGCTTTTAGGATGGCAATGGCATTACAAAAAAATCACGAAGATGTAAAAGTGAATATCTTTCTTTTGGCTGACAGTGTGTTTTGTGCTTTACCAAACCAAAAAATTCCTAAAGGATATTACAATTTGGAATCAATGATTAAATCTATCTTAAACAAAGGTGGAGAAATTAAACTTTGCGGAGGCTGTTCGCAAGCTAGAGCAATTGATGAAATGAAATTAATCGATGGCGTTCAGTTGAGTAATATGAATGAGTTTGCCAGATGGACGTATGAGGCTGATAAGATCCTAAATTTTTAAGATTTCTTATAAAAAAAAATTTATAACTGCCTAATCAAATTGGAATTATGGTATTATTAAATTCTTATATTGACTTAATAATCTAATTTAAAAAAATAGCTTAAATAATTTTTTGGAGGAAAAATGAGAAAAATAATCATTCTCTTAATGGCGATATTTTTAACCTTTAATCTTTTTGCCATAAAACAAAATCAATCAAATGCTCGAAAAGTGGCACAAACAAAATTGAAATTGAATAATGATCCAAGTTTTTCAATCGGACAAACAACGGAAATTAATGATGAAAAAGGAAATGTTTTAGCATATCTTTTTAACTTGAATCCTCAAGGCTTTATTCTTGTTTCAAATGATTCAGATATCATGCCAATTATCGGATATTCTTTCCGAAATAATTTTTCGACAGATAATTCCGATTTAAATAACGGTTATTTGTTTGTGAAAAAAAATATGGAATTGCAAAATAAAGCTCTTTCATTAATGAAATCAGAAACTGTTAGCAAAGCTAATGATATGTGGAATCACTATTTAACCGATGACCAAAGTTTTTTCAATTCCAGAGATAGAAGTGTTTATCCTCCGGAAGGATATTCTCCAACAGGTGGCTGGGTTGATGCTCAATGGAATCAACAATATCCTTGGAATCAATATTGCCCAATGGATCCGCAAGACAATGGTAGAAGTTATACCGGTTGTGTAGCTACTGCAATGGCTCAAATTTTGTATTATCACAGATTTATCGGCGATGTTAGTTTTAATAATTCTGACGATTATAATTCAACTTATACTAATCCAATTATTCATATTGATAATGATTGGAATTCCTGCGATTTTCCCAATTTTCCAACTTTAAATTCTTATCTTGATGATGTTAGAGCCGCTTTTGCCGGTGAGACACCTTTTACTGATGAAATGATGGCGACAATGTCATTTGCCTGCGGTGTTTCTACAGATATGCAATATTCCTCTTCTGATGGTTCAGGTACTCAAACATCAAAAGTTTACTCAGCTTTACTGCAAAAATTTGATTATACAACTGCAATGTATAAATACGGTTCAGCATCAAATTTCTATACTCTTTTGAACGCTGATATGTTAGCCGGAAGACCGGCAGAATTAGGGATTATCGAACAAGGTGCTCCTTATGGTCACGCTATTATTGCTGATGGTTATAATACCGGAGATGATACTTATCATTTAAATATGGGATGGGCCGGAAGTTCTGACGGTTGGTACACATTACCTGCCGGAATGCCTGCCGGATTTAATGTAATAAGTTCGGGTGTAGTAAATATTGAAGGTGGAACCGTTCCATTTACTTTATACGGAAATACAAATGTTGATGGTACTAATATAAGTGCTTCAGTTTCTTTAGACGGCGTTCGTCAATTTACAGCAACATCTGATGATAACGGTTCTTTTACAATTCCTTTCTGTCATTCCGGAACCTATACATTGACCGCTCAGAAAGAATTGCCTGAAGGTGGTTATTATTATGTAAGTCAAGAAGTTACTATTGATGAAAATTCTCCAACTATCGTTGTTAATCTTAACGACTATTCTCAAATTTCAGGATCTGTATCTGCTGATGTTCCGGTTGAAAATACACAGATTCATATTTATGGTGAAAATTATCAATTATTAAGATCAACTGTCGCTGATGCTGATGGTAATTTTACTCTTCCCGGTTTGTTAGACGGAACTTATTATGTTCAAGCTTCTCTTGCCGGAAATTATTTTGGTGAACAAACTTTCAATTTAACTTATGAAAATCAAAATATTTCTCTTTCTTTAAATCATTATGAATATCCTATTCATTTTGGTTTCCATTCTGATCCGGTTGATACATTTAGCTTACCTTTGGACATTAGCTGTGCTATTAAAATTTCCGGTGATGATATTGCTGACTTTGGCGGTGCTATTCTTAACAGAGTTCGTTTTATTGCTCCATTAAATCCTGAAGATTGCGAATTAGTTGCTCAATTATGGAACGAGAATACTCTTGTTGCGGAAGTTCCACTCACAGATTTTACTGCCGGAGAATGGGTTGATGTTAATTTTGACACATATTTACCAATTGATACCGACGGGACATATTATGTTGGGTATAACATTCATAAATTAGGTACAGACATTACTAGAGCTTACCACGATGCCGGTCCGAGAGTAGCAAATAAAGGTGCTTTTTATCACACAACTTCCTGGACTGCATTGCCTGCAACTTATGACTATAATTTCTGCATTGACGCTTATGCCGGCTCAATAGATGTTGTTGGAAATTCAAATCACAACGAAGTTAATACATCCTCTGTTTTGAATAACAATTATCCAAATCCATTCACTGCTTCTGTTTCAGAACGTGGTGCCGGAACTACTATCTCATTTAATATTAGTAAAGACGATGCTCAAAATAATGTAAAATTGAATATCTATAATGTTAAAGGTCAACTCGTTAAAACTTTAGTTAATGACAAAGTTACTACCGGAAAACATATTGTTCGATGGAATGGCGAAAACAATAGAAATCAAGTTGTTACTTCCGGTGTTTATTTCTATAAATTAGAAACAAAAAGCACTGTAAAAGTAAACAAAATGCTCTTAATGAAATAACATTAAGCAGATGATTATTAAAACGGAGAAGTAATTCTCCGTTTTTTTTGGGTAAATTTTAGGACTTAGAGTGTTTTTTAGAGTTTATGCTTGATGAATTGAATAAAAATGATTGTCATTCCCGTGAAAACGGGAATCTATTATTTTATTCGGAAAAATAACAACCAACCGGAAGACAAAAAAGATAAGATTTTATCCACTGATAGCACGGATAAACACGAACGGAATTGTAGATCAAGCAGCTTGCTTGAGTTAT
>JAMOQM010000003.1 GCA_027064005.1 Candidatus Cloacimonadota bacterium
GAAAAAGCGTTTATCCGGGATGTTAGATTACAATGGCGTCATTGCATTTGGCAGATAGTGCTAATAATAAAGATTGTAGCAATAAATAAAATTGGTGGTAATCTGAAAGTCGGTCATGAATTTATCAAGAAATATTTCTTTTTTACAGAAAACAATTTACTTAATTTTCCATATTAAATACTTCTATTTGACAATTCTCCAAAGAAATAATTTATAGCTTAACTTAAAGAGGATACAATGAATATCATAAAAAACGAAGTTGAGTCTGAAATAAAAATTAAAAGATCGAGATTTATTGCAAGTGTAAAACCGGTAACAAATATTGATGAAGCTAAAGAATATATTAACAAAATTTCTAAAGAAAATAACAATGCAAATCATAATTGTTGGACGTACAGAATCGGTGAGAAAGGCGATGTTTTTCATTATTCAGATAATGGCGAACCTTCCGGAACTGCCGGTTTACCGATGTTTAGAATATTACAAAAGTATGATTTAACCAATATTGTGGTGGTGGTTACTCGGTATTTTGGCGGGATAAAATTAGGAATTCGCGGATTAATGGAAGCTTATGGAGAATCTGTGGATTCTGCCTTAAAAATAGCTGTAATCGAAAGATTGGTAAAATATGAATTTAGAAAAATATCTACATCTTATCATTATTCTGAAATATTGAAGTACAAATTAAATCAAATGGGAGTTGTTATTGAAAATACAGAATATGCAGAAAATGTTATGTTTTATTTAAAATTTGAAAGAGAAATTGGTGAAGTAGATTTGTTTTTGGAATCTTTACAAAGTAGTGGGAATATAACAATAGAATAAAAAAAGCCTCATTTTAGAGGCTAATTAAAATTTATAAAACAGATTCAATTTTAGATTTAATTGTTGCTTTTGGTAAAACCCCAATTGTACTTTCCATTGCTTTTCCGTCTTTGAAAATGATGATAGTTGGAATACTCATCACACTATAATTTATCGCTACGTCTTGAGCTTCATCAACATTCAATTTAGCAAATTTAACATTTGTCATTTCAGTTGAAAGTTCTTCTATTGTAGGGGTTAACATTTTGCAAGGTCCACACCACGGTGCCCAAAAATCCACTACGGTTACGCCATTGGCAATTTCTGCGTCGAAATTATTTGATTTTAATTCAATCATTATTTTTCCTCCAAACATATTTATAATATATTAAACACAATCATTAGAAATGCAAAAATTAAACACCTTCAGTGTCGGCATCCCAAATATATTTATGTAATTGTAATTGAAATCTTACTGCTAATTTATCTTCTAATATCCATTCTACTATAGTTTTAGGTTCAATAGAATTTGTAACCGGAGAGAACAGAACTTTGTAATTTTTCAAAGAATATTTTTTAATTTTTTTTAGTGAAAATTCGTAATCTTCTCGGGAAGTAATCACAAATTTTATCTCATCTCTTTCTTTGTCTAATAGAGCAATATTTTTTTCTGCAAATGAATCGGGATAACCACTGCCGGGAGTTTTAATATCTACAATTTTGTGGACATATTCGGGAACTTTATCCAGAGCAATTGAACCGTTTGTTTCGAGTAAAATCCGGTAGTCTTCATTGTGTAAAGCTTCAAAAAGATCATAGACTTTTTCTTGTAAAAGAGGTTCTCCACCTGTAATCTCAACTAATTTTATAGGTGAAAATTCTTTTATTTTTTGAATAATTTGCTTTATTTCAAGTTGGAATTTTGTCTCAAAAGTATAGATTGAATCACAATAAGTACAGCGTAGATTGCATTTTGCTAATCTAATAAAAATACAAGGTAAGCCGGCAAAAGTTGATTCTCCCTGGATGCTAAGAAATATTTCTATTAAATCCATTGTTAACTAAAAGGTAAATAGGCGAGTTTTTTATGATAACCCAAAGCATTATCAATTTCTTGATTTAACAATTCCGGATGTCCAAAAACAAATTTTTTCTTTCCATTAGAATAAAATGTAAAATAGTCTTTGAAATCAATATCGAATAATTTTAAATTGTCATAATTACCTAAAATAGGTCTTTCTTTCCAAACAAAAAGCGATATCTTATCATAATTGGATTCCAAAATATTTTTATATGGGTTTTCATTAGTTTTATCTAAAGCTAAAAATGAATCAGTTGAATCGGAAAAATAATTTTCTAAGAAAAATGCTTTCTTTGGATTTTCATAAATAAGTTTAAACAACATTTCCGCTGGAATATTAGGATAAAGTTTATGTGCAAATCGTAATTCTTCAAAAAGATTAACACTTCCTGAAAATGAAGAATCAGTGCCGAGAACGAGATTGACTTTTTCTTTCAAAGCAGTTTCGATATCTAAAGTTTTACCAATTAAATTGATATTAGATTTTGGACACCAACAAAGAGTAACGCCATTTTTAGCACATTCTGCAATCTCATTTTTTGTAAAAGAAATTGCATGTATGAAAACCACATTTTCTTTTAATATACCGTAATTTTTAGCAAAAGCAAATTCATTTGCTGTTTTGGGATCAATTCCTTCTCCAATATGAAGAATAAAAGGAATTTTTGATGATGCTGAACTCCACTCTTCTTCCAAAGATTTTCCACCCCACCAATTTTCTAATTCTATAGAATGAAGTTGTCGATAATTTTTTATAACTTTAATTGGAAAACTATTGTAATATCTGTCGTTTTGATTCGGAGCATGATCTTGAACTATTCCAACTCCTGAAAATAAATTTTTGTAAACTCCCAATTTTGAAAGTGATAATTCCGCTCCTGAAGATAAATCGGTCATACCTTTATTTATCCAATATTTATTTCTTTCAAGATATGCTTTTGATCTTTTCATATCTTCGACCCAAATATGTGAATTAATATACGGAGCGTGATCTAAGGCAACCGGAAGCCAATTTCCAACTAAATGGTCATGAGAATTGATAAAGGGCGGATAAATGTAAGAATTTTTAAGTATAATATCAGCATCATCAGATAGAAATTTTGAATGAAAATCAATATCTTTCTTTGCACTTTTATTATACCCAAAAACTACTTTATCTGCCCTTAACATTTTTTATTTCTTTAACTTTGAGATAAGTTTAGGAACTATTTCAAATAAATCTCCAACAATGCCAAAATCTGCTACTTTGAAGATTGGAGCATCCGGATCTTTATTTATTGCGATAATATAATCTGAGGATTGCATTCCGGCTAAATGCTGAATAGCTCCTGAAATTCCAACCGCAATATAAATTTTTGGTTTGATTGTTTTTCCTGTTTGACCAACCTGATGAGGATATGGAATCCAACCGGCATCAACAGCAGCTCTTGAAGCACCAACCGCTCCGCCGAGTAAATCAGCCAATTCTTGGAGCATTGCAAAATTTGCAGAATCTTTTAGTCCTCTTCCACCGGAAACAATTACATCGGATTCCGTAATTTGTATTTTTTGACCTTCCTCATTAATAGTTTCAAGGAAGGAATTGCTTTCGATTTTGTTGAGAAATTCTAAAGTTTCCTCAATAATACTTCCGGATCTGTTTTCATCTCTTTCCATTGCATCCATAACTTTATGTCTAACGGTTGACATTTGAGGTCGATGGTTTGGAGTTACGATTGTAGCCAAAATATTTCCACCGAAAGCAGGTCTGGTTTGCAATAAATTTCCATTTTCATTATCGATATCTAATTGTGTACAATCTGCTGTAAGTCCGGTTTTTAATTTAACCGCTACTCTTGGTATGAATGAACGTCCAACAGCTGTTGCTCCGGAAAGGATAATTTCGGGATTGTATTTTTGTGAAAGTTCAATTAAAACGTCAGCGTAAATATCTTCTTCAAAATTTTTCAAGTTTGGATGGTCAACGACAATAACTTTGTCGGCACCCATTTCTATTAAATCGTTAGCTTTATCTGTAATTTTATCACCTAATAAAACAGCGACAAGTTCGGATTCTCGTTTCACGGCGAGGTCTTTTCCTTTACCCAAAAGTTCATAGACAACGGAAGCGATTTTACCGTTTCTTTGTTCAGCGTAAACCCAGACGCTTTTAAAATCGTCTTTATTAATTTTATTTTGAGAAATTCGTCTAATGATAATTGCGTCAAATGGGCAGGCACTTACACAAGCTCCACACAATGTACATTTATCAACAAAAATTTCCGCTAATTTATCTTTTATCACGATTGCATCATAAGCACAAGCTTTGACACAAGCACCACAACCAACACATTTTTCAGATATAACTTCTATCATTTGTTACCTTACCTTATTTTTTATGATATGATTTTAAATATATTTTAGCTTAAAATAGTCAAGAACTAATTTCTTTATTTCTATAATTAAAACATAAAATTTTCTAATAATAGGAAATATTGAAAAATATTGCTGTAAAATATCAAATTACCAATAGAAATGTTAAAAGATTGATATATTTGTTTGTATTAAAATATTCTTTTTTTTGATGTTTTTTTTTCACATTTTCGGATTTAATTTGAATTATCAAAATTAAATGCTTTGTAAATATTCAAATAAATCTTTTGTGATTTGATGGTTTGGAAGAAGTTTTTTAAGATAAAAATAAGGCTTTAAAAAATATGAATCGGAACTTTCGGAATTTGATAAAGAATATACTTTGAATTCCCTTCGCATTAATTTTACCGCTTTTTCATAAGATTTTTCAGTGAAATTCGGCTTCAGATTTTCAAAATCAAGAGCTGATTGGAAAAAATATTTCAAGGCAAAATCGCGATAAAACATTGTCATAATAAAATCTTCCGAATTGTTTTCTTTTTTGATAAGAAATTGCCCGATTTCATCATAAATAGGTTTGTAAAAATCAGCATTATTCTTATAAATATCATAAATATATTGGGGTGTTAAATGCTTATTGCAAACAAAATTATTCAAGCAAACGGTTTCTTCGTTACAAGGATAGCAATCCAAATTGTTATTAAAGGTAGTAATTTTATTTTCTGCAAAATAACCGGCTGTTTCATAAGGATATGCCGGACCGGAAAAAATTGCAATCGTTGGTGTGGAATAATAAGAAGCAATGTGCATAGATCCTGTATCACCTGAAACCAAAAGGGAACTTTTTGAGATTAATTCTACAAGCTCTGAGATATTTGTCTTTCCGATAACATTGTAAATCGGTGATTTCCCATCATAAGATTCTAAAAAAAATCTTCCGTTTTCAGATTCAGATTTTGAGCCGATTAGGTAAATTTTGTAATTGCTTTGAGAAAATAATTCAGCGAGTTTTACGAAATTCTCTACGTCCCAATTTCTTTTCAAATTCCGTGTTCCTAATGAAAAACAGATTATCTTTTCCTTACTTTGAATAGATTTATGAACTATTTTCTGCGATTTGGAAATAAAAAATGAATGACGATAAACATCAACCAAATTAATAGAAGCCAGCTTTCTTGTTTTAATAAAAGAAAGGACAAAATACAGCCATTCAAGACTTTCCTGATGATTGGAATAATAACCGAATTTTTTGTTAGAGGTAATTCTTGAAAATAAATTTTGGGCTAATTCCGAGATATTCAAATTTATCGCGATATCAAATCCAATATTATTTATTTTTTCCAAAGCTTTTTTTGCTTCATCATTATCCAAAAAGGAAATCTTATCTTCGGATTTTTGAGCAATTTTGTCTAAATTAAGAGATAGGATTTTATCCGCATCTAAAAATTTTCCAGCCTCTTTAAAAATTGAAGAACAGAGAAAATAAATTTTACTTTGAGGGAATAATCGCCGTATTTTATCTATTGAATACGACGATTGAAAAATATCTCCTAATTTTGCTAATTGCACGACCAAAATATTCATAATTAATTTTTAACTCTAATCCATTTCCACAATTCTTTAAAGGTAACTTTTTTGCCACGCATTAAAATTCCGGTACGATAAATCTTTCCTGCCATCCAAATGAAAACCAAGAAGGTGATAATTAAAAGGATCATTGAGGAAATTATTTGCCAAGTTGGAACACCAAACGGGATTCTGGCTATCATCACAATTGGCGAGAATAAGGGGAAAATTGAGGTCCAAATAGCCAACGTACTTTGTGGTTGTTCGATAACTGTAATCATAATTAGCATGGCAGCAATTACCGGAATTGCAATTGGTAAGGTCATTGTCTGGGTTTCCGTATCATCATCGATAACCGAGCCGACCGCAGCAAAAAGCGAAGAATACATTAGATAACCAAACAAGAAAAAGAATAAAAAATAACCGATTAATGGACCAAAACTGATGGATTGTAATCCGATGATAATTTTTTCTATATGAGTTGTGGAAGTCTGAGCTCCCATTTGGGAAATGGCTTGGGAATTGGGATTGACATTCAAATATGGAATACTTCCGGCAAAAACCAAACTACCTAAAATTCCGATTAATATTATCCAAATAAGTAATTGGGTTAAAGCTACCATCGCTACTCCGAGGATTTTTCCCATCATTAATTGGAAGGGTTTTATGCTTGAAATTAATACTTCGACAATTCGGTTACGTTTTTCTTCAACCACACTTTTCATCGTCATTGAACCATAAGTGAAAATTACAAAATAAAGAATAAATCCCATGATTTGAGCTAAGGCATAACTTACGATTGAATTAGCCGATTTGTTACCAATTTTCGAAGTAATAACGGAATTAATATTTAATTTTACTTTGAATTGTTTGAGCCAATCCGAATCATATCCTTTAACTGCCAATCTTTGTTTTTCTATTTGATTTTCCAATTGATGTCGCAAATAACTTTCCGTACCCAATCCCATCTGGCGACGGCTATAAAGTGTAATTCCCAATGGACGATTGATGTCTAATTTGGGAATATACAAAAGTCCGTCCCAATTCATATCTTTGAGGAGTTTATCGACATTTTTCAGATTGGTATTTCTATCTAAATTGATAAAATTCAGATGGTTCGTATTTTCAAATATTTGAGAGAATTCTCCGGATTGATCGACGATTGCAATGTGTTGAGAACCGCTTTTTAAATTTGATAAAAAAATCGGAGCAATCATAATCAGAACTAAAAGGAGAGGGACAAGAATTGTGGTGATGATGAAACTTTTTTTACGAACTCGCACCAAATATTCTCGTTGAATTATAAGGAAAATTTTATTCATCTGAAACTCCTTTTACTTGGTCTATAAATATTTCATTTAGGGTCGGCAAAACTTCTTTAAATGTAATTATTTCAATGTGAGGTAATAATTGTGAGAGTAAATTATTGTTTTTTTGAAACTCATTTTTTACCACTATTTCGTTATTTTTATGACTGATAATATTTAATTCATCTAATAAGTTTTGAGGAATTTCCCCTTTGTATTTTATCAAAAAATGATTTTTCTTAAACTTATATTTTATTTCATCCACATTGCCTGTCAGCAAAACTTTACCTTTATTAATCAATACGATATCTTCACAAATTTCTTCAACTTGTTCCATTCTGTGAGTGGAAAAAATTATGGAAACACCACGATTACTCATTTCGCGAATTTCTTTTTTCATTAAATTTGTGTTGATAGGATCAAGCCCGGTAAAAGGTTCATCGAGGATTATTAATTTTGGTTTATGGAGAATTGTTAAAATAAATTGTACTTTTTGTTGCATTCCTTTTGATAATTCGGAAGGCTTTTTATCTAACCAATTTTCAATATCAAATTTTTTAAATAATTCAAGCATATTTTGTTTGATAGTTTTTATAGGAATTCCTTTTAATGATGCGAGATAGACCAATTGCTCTCTGATTTTCATATTTGGATATAAACCGCGTTCTTCAGGCAAATAACCAATATTACTGATATGTGAAAGTTCCAATTTGGAATCATCAAAAATTATTTCTCCTTCATCAGGTTTTGTGATTTGTGTTATTATCCTGATTAAGGTAGTTTTGCCGGCTCCGTTTGGCCCTAACAATCCAAATATCCTACCTCTTTTGATAGAAAAATTTACTTTATTTAAAGCGGTAACGGATTCAAATTGCTTGATCACGTTTTCAATTTTTAAAATCATATAAACTCCATAGAATTTGATATCTGAAAAAGAAAAATTCACTAAATATCGTCAAGATAATAATAAGAAGAAATAATAATGAATAATGAATAATGAATAATGAAAAATGAATAATGAAAAATGTTAAAACTAAATTTAAGAACGAAATCGAAAATGCAGAATGTAAAATTAACAAAGTATATGCTTATTGACAAAAAAAGCGATTGCCTTTTGTTTGAAAATGAAAACAAAATATAGTTTGATTTTCGTAAAACATTGCTAAGGTAATAATTAATATATTGTTTTAAAAAAAACAAGCGGAGGTAAATTTTAGATGTCACTGAGTGAAGTGTTTAAAGATATTCCTAAAATCCAAGATGCCGATTTAAAAAATAAAATTGTGCTGGTGAGAGTCGATCATAATGTTGTAAAAAAAGGTAGAATCCCCGATCCATTTAGAATTGATGCTACTTTGGGAACTTTATTTCATATTTTGTCAAAAGGTGGAAAATTAATATTAATGACTCATGTTGGTCGTCCTTATGATAAATCAACCGGAAAAATTAAGATGCAAGCGGAACATTATTCCATTAAACCAATCGTTGATTATTTTGAACATAAATTACATACAAAGTTTATTGTTCCTGATTTTCTTGAAGATAAAAAAGATGGTGGTTATATAGGAATTGATACCGGAATAAATTTGTTGATTAAAAGATTGAGAAATGGTGAAATAGACGGTATTTATCTTCCTAATACAAGATGGTTTAAAGGTGAGGAAAAAACAGATTTATCTTCGGAAAAAATGGGAGAACAATTAGCCGGTTTGGCGGATGTTTTTGTTAATGATGCCTTCGGATCATGGCAACCTCACACTTCTACAATGAAAGTTACCGAACATTTACCTTCTTATGCAGGATTCTTGATGCAACAAGAGATACTTAATTTATCGAGAATTTTCAATCCTGAAAAACCAATGGTTGGAATTGTTGCCGGAGCGAAATTTGACACTAAAATCGGACCGCTAAATTCTCTAATTGAACAGGTAGATTATTTGATTCTCGGCGGAATTATTTATAATGCTTACATCAGTGCAAAGTATAATATTAAGATTAAAGGTGTTAGAGATGAAGATTTGGAAGTTGCGAGAAAATTTTTAGAAGAGCAAAATCATAATCTTCATAAAATAATTGATTTACCTTATGTCATTGAATCGGATACTTTGGATAAAGTAGAAGGGAAATACAGAGTTGTTAATCTTAATGATTTGAACCCCGGTGATTCTTTAAACTACGTTTTAGATGTTAGTTACGAATCTTATCAAGATGATAGATTTCAGAAAGTAATAAAAAATGCCAAAACTATTTTTGTCAATGCAGTTATGGGAAAATGTCCCGATTTTGAAAACGGAACCAGATATCTTTATGCTCTAATTGATGAAAACAAAAATGCAAATAAATTATATGGTGGTGGTGATACTTTACAAGAATTCAGGATTTTGCTTCCGGGAATTTATATTCAAGCTTTAGATGATCCTTCCTATTATTTTTTCTCAGGTGGAGGGACGATTCTTGAAGCTATTGAATCCGGAACAGTTACGGGTTTGGCACCTGTACGAGCTTTAATCAGAAATAAAAAAATGCGTAATAATTAGGAGGTATTGTGGCTGATGTAATTGATTATAAAATCTATGGAAATGAGATGCAATTAGTTGAGATAGAACTTGATCCTCACGAAGGAGTTCGTGCCGAAGTCGGAGCAATGATGTTTATGGATAGAGGCATTAAAATGCAAACTTCAACCGGTGGTGGGTTGTTTAAAGGTTTTAAAAGAATTTTTACCGGCGAATCTTTTTTTATTACAACTTTTTTAAATCATGCGATGTACAAACAAAAAGTTGCCTTTGCCGCTCCTTATCCAGGTAAAATTGTTCCGATTGATTTATCAAAATATAACGGGACATTCATTTGCCAAAAAGAATCTTATCTTTGTTCAGCTAATGGTATTGATATTGAAATAGAATTTACTAAAAAAATTGGAACCGGTTTATTTGGTGGAGAAGGATTTATTTTGCAACGTTTAAGAGGTGATGGATTAGCTTTTATTTCCGCCGGAGGAACAATTATTCCGCGAGAATTAAGAGAACATGAAGAATTAATGGTCGATACCGGTTGTATTGTCGGGTTCTCTGAAACTGTAAATTATGATATAGAATATGTCGGTGGTGTTAAAAATGCTTTATTTGGCGGAGAAGGATTATTCTTGGCTAAAGTGAGAGGTCCGGGAGTTGTATTATTACAAAGTCTGCCTTTCTCAAGATTGGCTGATAGAATTTCTGCTGCTGCAAGATTTAAAAATGTCGGTGAGTCAAAGGGATTAGCCGGAATTGGCGGTGGTTTACTTGGTGGACTTTTAGGTGGTGATTCAGATTTCTAATTATAGAAAAAAATAAAATTTAGAGCGGATATGTTTTTTATCCGCTTTTTTTATTCTCTCTAATTTTGCATTATCAAAAGAAATACAAAGATAGAGATTCTTTTAATCATTTTTTTGAAAAATCTAAGCTTGACATATAAACCTAAATTTAATTTTATGATTCAGGAACAAGCCCAATGCAATCGCATGCTTCGAACCATGTCAGATCCGGAAGGAAGCAGCATTAAGATGATTTTGCGATGTGACTTTGGTCAACTTGTTCCTTTTTTTATTCATTTATTATAAAATCCACTTGTTGAGTATAAAGATCTTCTTCATTTATTGGCAGTCTCCAAATAGTATTTCTTGAGGGAAATAAATCAAACTTCCAAATTTAGGTTGTTACATAATAATGCGTTTTTTCGTAATTTATTTTGTGATAATTATAGCAAATCAACAATAAATTAAATGGTTTAATTATAAATTGAAGAGCTTGTTAAATGGAAAAATCATAATTTAGAAAGACATTATCCCTTTATTAGGATATATACCTTTTATCCAAAAAATACAAAGGATTCTCAAGTTGAGAATGAGTATAATTCTATCGAAAAAAGCGTATTAACTCATATTTAAATTTCATTTCTTTATCCACATAAACAAATTATTCAATAATATTATAGGTAAAGTTATAAAAATTACCGTTTAAAAACGTCGGGGCTGGAAAAATGCAGTTGACACTCTTTTGAAAAATTTTGGGGGATCCAAGAATAAAAAGGTAAAACTTGACAAATTTTCATTATCAAAGTATTTTTACTTTTTACTATTTTTCACTCCGTTTTTTTTAAAATGTCAAAATAAACTGATTTTATTTTTCAAATTTAAAACTGGAGATTCAAATGGAAGCAAGTCAAAATTGTGAAAGGGGAAATGAATTATTAGAAGAAATTTTTAATTGTTGGGAAATTTCAAGTTATGATGAAAAAACAGAAAAAACATTTCGTAAACCAATGTCAAAAGAACAGATGGACAAATCTCAAAATCTTTTAAATCAAATTAAACAACTGAATTGTGAAGATGAGGAAATACAAGAAAGGACTAAAGAATTACAAGACGTTGTAGATTATCAAAATAAGCGAGTATTTGTCGGGAATAGTATAACTAACAGTATCGTAATCGGTTATGGCATCTTAACTTTAGTCGGCGGGATTGCATTTTTTTTTATTAACACAAGCAGCTCTACTCAATCATGTTTCCTTAATATTATGTTTCGATTTTTAGTTGGGATATTATTTTTATTTTCCGGTTTGAATTATAAAAAAGCTCTTAGCCCGCCAAATTTTCTAATAGATGGAAGAAATCATAATGAAAGTAAACCCTTACCTAAAGTCATTGTATTATTGGGGAGTGTCGGTAGCTTTTTAGTAAATATATATGATAGCATTACAAAATCAATGCTAAATAGTGAAATTACACATTCTTATAAGCAAAAATGGTCTGATGGTTCGGTAACACACGAAACTGAAATGAGCCCGCTTCCTATATTGGGAGTTATGATGTTGATAATAAAATGGGGTTATTATCTAACATTCGTTACATTCTTTTCACCTTTATATGTCGGTTATAACTATCTAAAAAATTATGTGTGGTATAAATAAACTAGGAGAAAATATGAAAGCACAAATGTTATTTTTTTTATTAGCAATGGTAAGTTTAAGCTTATTTGCTGACGGAGTACAGCCAAATGGAATGGGTACAGAAACAAATCCGTATCAAATTGAGATTCTGGATAATTTATTATGGATAAGTACAAATAGTAGTTCTTGGGTGCCTGATTCATACTTTATTCAAACTGCTAATATTGATGCTTCTGATACCCAAAATTGGAATGACGGCGAAGGATTTAGTCCCATCGGTTGGGGAGGGGATAGGTTTCGAGGAAATTATAATGGTCAAAATTATATTATTGATGGTTTATTCATTAATCGTCCTGAAGTAGATCAACAAGGATTATTTGGATTTGTTGAATACGGTACTATTGAAAATCTTGGTTTGGAAAACAGTAATATTACGGGTAATTCATACTCTGCCGGTGTTATAGGCTGGATTTCTGATTCTATTATGAATAATTGTTACAATACCGGAACAATTCAGGGAATTTGGTATATTGGTGGCTTAGCAGGATATTGTTATTGCAGTGAAATTAGTAATAGTTATAATTCAGGAAATATTAGTGGAGAATGGTATGTTGGTGGGATTTTTGGTGCTGACACAGAATATCATTCAACAATTTCAGATTCTTATAATTCCGGAACAATCCAAGGAGATAAGTTAGTTGGTGGCTTAATAGGGCTTGCAGGAGATGCATCTATTACCAATTGTTATAATACCGGAGATGTTGTCGGAAGTTATGAATATACAGGTGGTTTGCTTGGAAGTTATTCAGATATGAATTCATATCTTGAATATTGTTATAATACCGGATCGGTAACAGGGAATTATTATGTTGGTGGAATTATCGGTAGTGTTACTAATCGATGTAATATTTTTAGTTGTTATAGTACCGGTAATGTTCAGGGCAATATTGATGTTGGCGGTTTTTACGGGAAAACATATAATAATGTCATTACGAAAAATTGTTATAGTACTTCGAATGTTTCCGGAGTAGATGAGGTAGGCGGATTTGCAGGTCTTAATACATGTTTAATTGAAAATTCTTACAGTACAGGTAGCATCTCCGGAAGTACTTTCACTGGCGGTTTTGTTGGAAGCAATTGGGAATCAGCCGAAAACTTTACTCTTAATTGTTTTTGGGATATGGAAACTTCCGGTCAACAAGGGAGTGTAGAAGGAACCGGGAAAACAACTAATGAAATGAAAGATATTGCTACTTATACATCACTTGAAACCGATGGATTAGAAGTAGCTTGGGATTTTATTGATAATCCTTTTGATGATATCGGAACAGAAGATTTTTGGGACATTGATTCGGAAACAAATAACGAATATCCTTATCTGATTAATTCTTCATCTGTTGGTAATGATGATGAAAATGATGTTGCTGTTTCTTTGTCTAAATCATCTATAAAGAATTATCCGAACCCATTTAATCCAACGACTACAATTCAATTTGAATTAACAAGTAACAATCAGGCTTCAATTGAGATTTTTAATATCAAGGGACAAAAAATTGTAACTTTAGGAAATAAATTTTATAATAAAGGATTAAATTCTGTTATTTGGAATGGAAAGAATAAATTAAATCAAACTATTTCATCCGGAGTTTACTATTACAAATTAAAAGTTGATGGGAAATTTCAACAAATTGGAAAATGTTTACTTCTAAAATAGTAGATGTTCTAGGAGCTAATTCATTAATATGAATATGTTGTCTATCTTTGAACTATCAAACTATTGTTTATCTAAAAAAGATGAAGACCAGATTTTGGGATAATTACTGATTTTCTCATTAATAAATTCTAACGCAACGGTAAATTGACTTCTTCGTTTTTTATGTTTTAATATTTTCGCGATATTTCTAATGAAATTTTCGAATACTTGTGCACTGTGCCAGTACTTATTCCAATAATTTTAGCTGTTTCTCGTGCAGAATTATTAGACTTAACGGCTTTAATTTTATGATACATGTTTACTTCTGTCATAAGCTCTCCTATTTTTTAGAGAGCTTATGAGCACAGTTTAAATTTGTGTCATTTTAACTGCCTATTTTGTGTCATTTTATAATGCCGTTAATATATAAAAATTGATATTGTTCTTTTTCATAAGTTACACTTGCTGAATTAAATAGTGGAGTTGTGTAATTATTGATTTCAAAATCTTCAATTGGTAAGTATTCGAATATCTCATAAACATCTTCCATCATTCTCCCCAAACTTCCCCGATTTTATCTTTTATCTTTTGCTCAAATATTGTGATTAACTCTTTATTGGCATTTACTAGTTCTTGTTCTTTCTCAATGCGAGCGACGATTTGTTTTTGGATTTCGAGGGGTGGGAGTGGGATTTCTACTTCTTTGATTATTTTTGAATTTAAGTTTCCTTGATTCCCCCCTCTTGAGTCACTAATTTTTCTTAGATAATCATATGACCCACAAAGATAGTAATACAGAAATTTATAGCTATTATTTTGTTCATTAGTGAATATTGCAGCTACAGCTTGATTAATAGCAGCATCTAAGCCAAGTATTGCAACTTTTCCACGAGTTACACCTTGTCCATACATTGCCATTATAATTGTATTTTTGGGAATAATCCTAGCTGATGAGTTTTTTAAACCAATACTTGAAATAAATTCATCTGTTTGAGTTATGGTATTATATTTTATCTGCCCAGTTTTAATATACGGTATATCACCATTCCAAAACTCAGGAATATTTCTGTTTGGAGTTCCACCAGATTTTATCTCACAAACCTCCCCCAACTTCACCATCTCCCAATCAGGATCAATTTTGATAGTTGGTTTATAATTATCTACAACTGCTTTTGCTCCATCAATTATCTTTTGATAAACCTCAATTTCGGAGACAATCTCTTTTTGGATTTCAAGCGGTGGGAGCGGGATTTTGATAGATTTCATCATCTTTTGATTAAGTTTTGGAACTGTAACTCCTGTGATATATGGATTTAAGTCAGTAATATTCAATACTTCAATTAAATAAGTATCAATCAATTTGTCTTTATATGTTCTTAAAACATGAGCGTGATTATTTACCCAATATCTCCCTTCAACAATAAAAGCAGTTTTTTCATTTGATGACCATTTTGCTCCATCTTCACCTAGCAAAACTAATCGTTCATTAAAAATATATTCATTTATATAATCAACAATTCCTGTTGCTCCATAATAAGGAAATTCACCGTTAATCCTGTTTGATTTAGTTATTGGTTTTCTTAATTTATCTAATACTTCAACAACCTCCCCCAACTCCACCAATTCATATTTCACATTTACTAATTCGTCATTAATTTTATATCGTTCCCCACTCAAATTCCAATCACCACTTTCAGCAATTTTATTTTTCTCAACAGCATGAGCAAAATCTTTGTGCTTTTCATCAACTTCGTGTTTCAGTTTATATTTCTCAATAATCTCAATTGCTTTTGGTAAATCATTCTTTTCAATCGGTCGTCTTTGAGCACCCAAACCAAAACCGTCATTTTCTATTTTTACAAAAAGGATTTTATTTGTTCGTTTGGCAATTTTCTTATCAATCAATAAAATAGAAGTTTTTACTCCTGAATAAGGTTGAAAAACTCCGGCAGGAAGTGAGACAACCGCATAAAGATAATTGTTCACCAGCATTTCACGCAATTTTTTATACGCATTTGAAGATTGAAAAATAATCCCTTCCGGTACAATAATTCCTGCTTTTCCGTTTGGGGTGAGATGTTCGCACATATAATCCACAAACAAAACTTCGCTTCTTTTGGAAGTTACTGAAAATCTTTTATGCGGTCTAATTCCGCCTTTCGGAGACATAAAAGGAGGATTTGCCAAAATCACATCAGCGTATTCATTCCATCTTTCTTGGCTGGTCAGTGTGTCGTATTCATAAATTTTGGGAGATTTGAAACCGTGAAGATAAAGATTTACGAGCGAAAGTCTTACCATATCGGGAGAAATATCATAACCAAAAATATTTTCTGCAAGAGTTGCCCTTTCGTCAGGCGTGAGATTTGTTTTACTTTTTACACTATTTTTCTTTTGAATATGTTTGTATGCGGAAATAAGAAAGCCGGCAGTTCCGCAAGCCGGATCGAGGATTTTGTCATCTTTATGTGGATCAACAACTTCGGCAATAAATTCGATAATATGTCGTGGAGTTCTAAATTGTCCCGCATCTCCCTGACTTCCCAAAACAGAAAGAAGATATTCAAAAGCATCGCCCAACATTTCGGAATGGTCATAACTAAAATCATCAATAATTTTGAGAAAGCTCTTCAAAGTTTGCGGATCTCGATAGGGTAAAAAAGCATTTTTAAAAATATCACGGAAAAGTTCTGGAATGTTCGGGTTAAAATTCATTTTTTGAATTGCTTCTGCATAAAGGTTTAAAATTTCAAAACCACCAAGTCTCGGAGACATCAAATTATTCCAACTGTATTTTTCAAATTCAGCAGTGAAAAAAGTTCTGTCACCGCCAAGCTCTTCCACTTGTGCGTCCATATCATTCATAAATTTATAAATAAGTGCAATCGTAATTTGTTCAACTTGTGATTTCGGGTCTGGTATTTTCCCTACAAGAATATCTCTTGCAGAGTCAATTCTTCGTTTTGTTTCTGTATCTAACATTTATTATTCTCCTATCTTTATAAACTTCCGAATGTGGCGAAGCTCTTCGGAATGTTTGACATCATAATCGAACGACCTTCGGACAATCCGATGTTAACAACAAATTTCTCAAGTAAAAATTTTGCTGTTTTCTTTACCTATTTCTTTGATTGGTAAAAAAAAACATTTTTTTTTAACCGATACATTTTTGTCCCCATCAAAATAAACTAATAACTACTTTATTTTTTAGATACATTTGCAAATAAATCATAAAGCTGTTTATTCAAATAATAAGCATTTCTTCCAATTGTTTCTTTTTTCATTAGACCAATACTAATTAATTCTTTAAGATATTTTATAGCTGTCGGTTTGGTTATGTTTAAATCATTCATCATAAACTCAATCTTTGTATATGGGTGCTTAAAAATATTTTCCAATAAATCTTTGGAGTAAATTTTCGGTTTCTTTTCCTTAATTATTTGCTCAAATTCAAGCATCAATTTGTTTATTTGGTTAACCGTTTTAATTCCCTGTTTTGCAGTTGTTTCCACTGCATTGAGATTATACATTATCCATTCTTCCCAATTGTTTTTGGTTCTCACTTCTTGCAATAATCTGTAATAATCAGCTTTATTATTTATAATATATCGACTAAAATATAAAACCGGTAAATCTAAAAGTTTATTCAATACAAGATAAAGAATATTAATTATTCTGCCGGTTCTTCCGTTGCCATCATAAAACGGATGAATGCTTTCAAACTGAAAATGAATCACTGCCATTTTAACAATCGGGTCAATTTCATCATCAATATTATTTATATAAGTTTCAAGGTTATCTAATAATTTATTGATAATTATTGGATTTTGCGGCGGAGTATAAATCACTTTTCCTGTCTGAAGATTTTTGAGTTGAGTTCCGGGCAATTTTCTAAAACCGGCATTATTTTGTTCAATTCTTTCTTGAATTTGCAAGATGTATTTCAGAGTTAACATCTCAGAATTTTTGACGAGATAAAATCCAATTTTTAGAGCTTCTCGATAATTTTGTACTTCTTTTGCGGAAGAATTTTTTATGTATTGAAGATAAAGATCTTCTTTAAATAACTCATCGTGAGTTGTAATAATATTTTCAATTTCGGAACTGTCTTTCGCCTCTTGCAAAGCCAATGTGTTTAACAAAATTTCTTCATTTGGAATAGTTTTTACAGCTCCTTTAAATTCGGCAAGAAATCTGTGAACCGAAGAAAGTTTTTTTAGGACTTTCTTTGTCTCCAGTTCTGTATTGGGTGGTAATAGATTTAATTCGTTCATAATTTATTATCCTTAATTCATAAATTGGTTTAAAGGTACATAATCTTTCACATATTCAGGAATTATTTTTCTCCATTTATCTGGGACTTCTTTATAATCTTTTAGATTGAAAGATGGATTTGTGTGTAACTCAATCAATTTTGTTTTTTTATGATCAATAATATCTCGCACATCTGCATTAGAAATGTAAGCTTTAAAAAAATACTTAACAGCTACAATTTCCGAAAAATCGTCCGGTTTGAAAATATTGATAAATTTATTGAATTCATCATCGATAATATCATTTTTCATTTTGAACTTTGAGATTTTACCAAAGATTTTTTCAATAATTTCACGGAGAGAAAGCCGTCTATCAACTCCGGCAGCTTTTCGTAATTTTGTAAGAGAAAAATATTCGTCCGGTTGATTAAGAATTTTATCACTGACATACTCAGCGATTTCATCCCACTTTTCAGCTTTAGCTTTTTCTTTTACAAAATCATCTTCTCGAACTGTTTCTTCAAATTTTTGGAAGAACATTCTATCAATTTTCATCCCTTCCAATCCAATTTTTTCTTCATTGATAGAAGCCAAAATATCGGTATTGAAATTTTCAAAAACTCCATCTTTTTTAGTAGGCGGATCTCCTGGAGTGCCTTTATTCTTATTAGATTCAGAATTTTCAGCTGACAAAGTTAAAACATCGTCATAATTAAATTTTTCTTCAAAATACTCACAGTTGGCAAAGAAATCGAATAATTTAAAATTTTGCTTTTCCGGATTTTGAATTGTTCCTTTCAAATTTTCATCAAAGAATTCATTAAGAAAATTATGTTTCCGTGTTCCTCTCCCTTTCATTTGGATAAAATCAGTTGGAGAGAATATTGGTCTCATTAAACATATATTGAGAATGTCGGGACAATCGTAACCGGTTGTCATCATTCCAACAGTAACACAAACTCTGGTTTTACTAGTTTTATAAAAATCAATAATATTGGCAGAACCATTGAGATTATTGTTTGTGAAATTTGCAGTAAATTGTTTTGCATCCGTAATTCGAGATGTAACTTGAACTGCAAAATCAGAATTATATTTCTCTGGAAACATTTTATCAGCCATTTCATTTAATATTTGAGTAATTTTTGAAGCGTGATTTTGGCTGACAGTAAAAATCAATGTTTTACCGATTTCTTTACTTATTGGATCACGGAATGCATTTTCCAAAAAGCTTTTACACAAAACTTGATTTGTAATTTCTGAGAAGAATTTCTTTTCAAAATGTTTTTGATAAAAGATCTGTTCTTCCTCTTCATTACTTTCGTTAAACTTCAAAACCGAATATCCTTTTTCAGATAATAACTGAGTTGTAATTGTTGTGCGAGCATCAACCACAATCGGACTTATTAGAAAACCGTCTTTAACACCATCAATTAAAGAATATCGGAAAGTTGGTTCACGGCTTTCACAGCCAAAAGTTTTGTAGGTATCTCGCATTAATCTTCTTTCAAATTCACGCGGATCATTTGTAGTTGGATTATCAGATTCAAAATTTTTGAGATAATCTTTGGGAGTAGCGGTCAGCCCGAGTTTGTATCCCTGAAAATATTCAAAAACAGCTCTGGCATTTCCATTGATTGAACGATGTGCTTCATCAGAAATTACCAAATCAAAATCAGTTGGAGAAAAATTCTTTGTGTATTTGTCATAATAAAGAAGCGATTGAACGGTTGTAACCACAATTTCAGCTTTTCGCCAATCCTGTTTATTTTCTTTGTAAATAACGGATTTAAAATCATTTTGCAAAAGTTGTTTAAAAGCCTTATTTGCTTGTTCTTCAAGCTCAAGTCTATCTACAAGAAAAAGAATTCTTCGGGCATTTCCTGTTTTTAAAAAAAGTTTTATTACAGCTGCCGAAGTTAAAGTTTTTCCTGTTCCGGTTGCCATTTCAAATAGAAATCTATCGTTTCCTTCTTCAATTTCTCTTTGAATGGAATGAACAGCTTTTAATTGATAATGTCGCAAAAATCTCAGTTTATTTTTCTTAATATAATTTGCTCTTTCGTTTTTATTTATCCACCCTGCTTCTTGTTCGTAATTTGGATTTTGAGTAAGAGCAATGTAGTCTTCTTTAACTTTTTCTGAAATTAATCTTGAAGGATTTGGAACAAAATTTGTAGATTCTGAAATTGAAGATTGAGTTGGAATTTTTGTAACAATAAAAGGATTTCCTCTTTTTAGATCCCAAAAATAATGCAAATTTCCATTTGATAAAATTACAAATCGACAGCTCATATTTTTTGCATATCGTCTCGCTTGTTCTTTACCATCCAAAGGATTATGTTTCTCAGATTTAGCTTCTAAAACAATTAAAGGGAATCCTTTTTTATCGAGAAGCAGAAAATCTATTTTACCGTTTTTTGTGTTTTCAAAATTGTTACCGAACTCATCTATTTTTTGCTCAGTAATCTTTACATTATTTTCCAGACAGATATTTGCTTTACCCTCTTTTGAATCAAAAAATCTCCAACCTGATTCTTCGAGGAGCTTGTTAATTTTTATTCTTGCGTGAGCTTCATTCTTCATATTTCAAATCTCATTTTAATTTTTTCTTGTAACAAATTTATCCTTCCTTTTCTTTCTGTTTTAGTTTGTGCATAACGGTCTGGGCTATGAGACATTTGGCGTTTTATCTCTCCAACTTTTCAATTTACTATGCTGTTTTATCTTCATTAAATATCAATTCTCCGTTTGATAAAATTGAAGGGGTCATTAATATTTTCTTTTTGAAGTTTAATGATGTGTAACCTTCAATATATGGTTTGCATTTTTCTGGCCCATATGTGTTAAGACAATAATCTGCTATTACATAGTTTAGTGAATATTCTAATGTCGCAGCACATAAAATAAAGAAACTGAAATGCGAATATTCATTTATGTTGTCATCTTGGATATCTTTATATGCAAGTCTCAACTTTTTATAATAGGATTCAGTTCCATTCCAAAGAAAATGGCTTTTACCGTTTCCTTTAACATTGATTATAAGTCTTCCAAAATGATTCATGTCATCAAATTAAGCCCAACTTGTGTCTATCATCAATTGTTGTAATTTCTCTTATTTAGTGGGCTAACAACAATGGTATAGTTCTCTTTTATCATTTTTATAATTCCTCCAATTATTTTCATTTAATTTTTATTATTTTTTACCGTCAAGACTTTTGTTTCAAATATTTGCCATCCCCCCCGAAATTTTTCAAAAGGGGCAACGAATTTCTTCAGCCCGGACATTCTTAAGCAATAGCAACAGAGCATTAAATTATCGTGAAGTTTTTAATGAGCAAAACAACTATTGCGTGATGTGCAGGAGATATTTTAAAAGAAATAGATAAAAAACAGATATGTGGAAATAGAGTATCTATATAAAAAATGAAAGTTTGTATGAGTTTTCAGAAAAGATTTTACCTTATTTTAAGTTGTTTTCTTTTCTTCCGGATTCTCGGGAACAGGAAATCTAAAAAAGGGAGAAATCAGCTATTGCCATAACACACAATTATATTTATCGTAATCCAAACCATAAGTTAAAAGCCAAAAATCCTTAAACTCCAAATAAAAAAAATTGACATAAATTTTTAATTTAGCAATTCAGAAATAAAAAATACGGGAAGGTGATATGCGAAAAATAACTTTAATTATATTTATGATGGTGTTTTGTTTTTTAAATGCTATTGAAAATTATTCATCAAAAAATTTCAATCTTGAAACTTCCTCAAGGGAAGCAATTTCAATAAAATTTCACCAACAAAATTATGTGGAAAATCAAATTAAAATCAACGGTAAAAGCTATTTACAGTTTGAAAATGAAAATTCCACCCCAATTTTATCTGAAGGGAAACCAGCCTTACCTTTTTTCTCAACCTTTATTCAGCTTCCAAACAAAGGTGTTGTTTCTGTTGACTACACGATAAATACAAAACAAACATTTCATCCTAAAAATTTACCTTATCCTTCTCAAGGAATAGCATTTGACGATTTGAGAACAAAATTTATTTGTGATGATAATTATTATAAAAACGGCGGAGAATTTCCTGATAAAATTGTAACTATTGGGAAACCGAAAATTATTAGAGGTGTTCGTGTAGCTGCTCTTCACGTTTATCCGCTTCATTATAATTCTCAAACTAATCAAATTATTAGTTATGAAGATATTTCGATAAATCTTTCTTTTGATGAAAACAAAAAAGGAGAAAACGAAATTATCTCTCCCAAAAATAGATTTTTTTCAGGAAGATTTGAAAAGATTTTTAAAGGCACGATTGTTAATTATCAGCAAGAAAGAACTGATATTCAAAAGCCATCAGCGGTAATTATTTACAATTCGAACTTAAATATCGAAAATTTAATAAATAAATTGGCTAACTTAAAAAAGAGAGAGGGATTCGAAGTCCATATTGCAAATCAGGATATTTGCGGAACTTCAACGTCTTCAATAAAAAACTATCTTCAAAATGCCTATGATAATTGGGATAATCCTCCTGAATTTATAATATTAGTCGGTGATATTGATGGTGATATTTCAGTTCCCACTTGGATAGAAAATCTTAGTGGCTATTCCGGTCATGGAGATATTCCTTTTGCATATTTAGATGGAGATGATTATTTGCCTGATGCTTTTATCGGCAGGATTTCAATTTCTTCAATAACCGAATTACAAACTTATCTTAATAAAGAAATTAGATATTCAACGTCTCCTGATATTGCAGGTTCGGATTGGATGAATCATACTTTGCTTGTCGCCGGAACAAGAGAATCCGGGATATCAACAGTTTTCACCTGTTTAAATACAAAAGAACTGATATTAGATGTTGATCCAACTGCCACATTTACAGAACTTTATAGCGAAGTTCCAAGTCCTGATTCAATGCAAACAGCCTTAAATGACGGATCGCTTTTCTTTTTTTATAGAGGAATTTACGGAATGAGCGGTTGGGATGAATCTTATATTAATAATTTAACAAATACCAATAAACTTTTTAATGCTATTATATTAACTTGCGATACCGGAAATTATTCTGATCCTTCTTGTCGAATCGAATCCATTATTAGGGAGGGAACACCGGGTAATTTAAAGGGCGGTATTGAAGCAATTGGGATGTCAACTTCTCACACGCACACGACTTTTAATAATATTTTGTTAGGTGGAATGTCCTATGGGATTTTTGTTGATAAAATGCGAACAATGGGCGAAGCAATAAACATGGGGCGATATTCTCTTTATCTGGCTTATGGTGATAGCAATCCTACTGAGACTCAAATATTTTCCTATTGGATAAATCTTATGGGAGATCCTTCTTTAAACATTTATGTAACAAAACCTAAAACAATGAATCTAACTTATGATGAGAATTTAGCTGTTGGTTCCAATAGTGTATTGGTGAATGTTAAAAACGATGATGGAGTTGGTGTTTCAGAAGCAAAAATAACTCTTTTTCAAGCTGAGAGTGATTTGTCTATTTCGGGGAATACTGATATAAATGGGAATGTTAGACTGTTTTTTAATCCGAATATTTCCGGAGAGATTTTATTAACAGCAATTAAAGATGATTATATCCAAGAAAATGGTAATATTTTTCTAAATGAACAACCTATTGTTTCAATTGAAAACGTAAGTGTGGATGACAGTGAGAGCGGTAATAACAACCAACAACTAAATCCGGGAGAATCTTCAAATCTTATTATATCTATTAAGAATTTTACTGATGAAACTATTAATGGTTTAACAGGTGAGCTTTCTTCAGAAGATGAGTTTGTTGAAATTACCAATTCGACGCAAAATTTTGGAAATATAGATTCCAATTCGGCAATTACTCAATCAGGATTTGTGGTTAGCGTTGCTCCGGAATGTCCGAATAATCATCAAATTAAATTTCTTCTAACATTAACTGATGAAAATTCCAATAATTATCAAAGTTATTTTTTGTTAAACTCACTTACCGGTGATGCCGAAATTATTTCTTATCAAATAGATGATAATGATAATGGCCTTTTGGATTTGAATGAGACCGGTCAAATAATTTTTACTTTGAAAAATTTTGGTACTGAAAATCTTTCCAATGTTTACGGGAAACTAATTTCCGGTTCTGACGATTTTGTGGTTGAAGATTCAGTTGCGTATTTTGGTGATATTGCTCCGGGCGATAGTGCTAATTGTTCTTTAAATGAATTTTCTTACAAGACTTCAATTCAACTTGTTGCAGGTCAAAAAATACCGATAGAATTGGTTATATTTAATGATTCAGGTTATCAAGAAGTTGAGGATTATTCATTGCCTGTTGGTGTTAAAACGGTTGAAG
>JAMOQM010000004.1 GCA_027064005.1 Candidatus Cloacimonadota bacterium
AAGAAAGACAAAAAGATTTTATCCACTGATGGCACGGATAAACACTGAAAAGAACATTCCCCCTGATCCTCAACAATCGGGAAAGATGATAACCGGATAATTGTCATTCCTGTGAATAAAAATGATTGTCATTCCCGTGAATAAAAATGATTGTCATTCCCGTGAAAACGGGAATCTATTATTTTATTCGGAAAAATAACAACTAACCGGAAGACTAAAAAAGATAAGATTTAGCCACTGATAACACGGATAACACTGAAAAGATAAAGAAAGACAAAAAGATTTTATCCACTGATGGCACGGATAAACACTGAAAAGAACATTCCCCCTGATCCTCAACAATCGGGAAAGATGATAACCGGATAATTGTCATTCCTGTGAATAAAAATGATTATCATTCCCGTGAATAAAAATGATTGTCATTCCCGTGAAAACGGGAATCTATTATTTCATTCGGAAAAATAACATCTAACCGGAAGACAAAAAAAAATAAGATTTAGCCACTGATAACACGGATAAAAATGTATTTGAAGTGAATCGATGCACTCCAAATAAATCTTAATTGCTTTTGAAGTTTAGATTTCTACATTCTTCATTTTACATTTCTTCTCTCATTATTCATCATTCATTGTTCATTATTCATTTTGTTTTTAGAGTCGAACAATCGGAAAAATGGGAGACAGGTAATATTTATATTGGCAAAGAAATTACTGTTGTCATTAAAACAATGGATACAATAAAGAATGGGGAACAACTTTTGGGATAATGTCATTACAACTGCAATTTTTTATAGAATTTTGCATCATTCGCAAACAATTATTATGACTGGAAACAGCTGTAGAATGAAAGGGAAAATTAAAAAATGACACAATAAAGTGTAACGGTTTTGACTTCCAAAAATGTACCGGATTTAATTGCCATTGACAATACAAAATAAACACTAAAGCAGCTAATTATTTTCCTGATTTCTTATTAATTCAAATTGGAGCTTCGCTACTTTTTTGTAAAAAAGCCACTCTTATCTGAAAAGTCCCTTTGTTCATGAAAGAGTGGCAGTGTTTTATAAAAAAATTTCCATGGGAAACCTATATTTAACGATTAGTTATATTACTTTCAATATTCTTTTTCTTTCGGAAAATCAATTTATTGAGCCCAAAATAATTTAGTAATCCGGTAAATGTCAAAGCGATTAAATTGCAGTAAATGACATCAAGTTTTACGGATTTACTTATTATCATTATCAATAATAATCTAAGTCCAAACACAGAAACAACCGTTAAATTGTAGGGTAATAAGTTTTTTAAATACGCATTACGCGTCTTTGTTGTTCGATCTTTCCAAGTCCAAAAAAAAGACATCGTATAATTATTGATTACTGCAATTTCAAAACCTATGGTAGGTGCAATGATATATACAAAAAAATAGGAATGAAACACCCATTCTTTTAAAATGAAAATCACAATCGTATCGATTATAGTTCCCACTAGATTTGTAATGAAAAATTTGCTAAACCGCAATTTTACCATTTAACTGGCATTTTCCTTTTCTTTTTCCTCAATAGCCTTTTTATCTTTAAAATATGCAAAGATAAAGCCAATATAAAGAGCTGTACCGACAATAATCGCAAACAAATCGAAATACGTAATCTGCAAATTGAATAAAGCTATTTTTGGATTTTTATGAACAAAAAACAAAACCGTATTACCTATAACAGCCATTAATCTGACTTCAGTTGGTCCTATGCCACCATAAGATATTTTAAAGAATCCGGCTAAATAAGAATTGATATAAGTATGAACTGAAAATAAAAAGTAACCTATTATCACATACATAGCAATGTCAAATCTTATAAACGGTGAAACTCCAAGAGCTACTCCGAAAATAAAAGTCGTCATCGCATCTACATTATGATCAATGTAAAAACCGTAAAGGGGACGTTCAATATGTCTATATCTGGCAATCGTTCCGTCAAGGCTGTCCCCAAACCAATTGATAAAAAACCCAAAACTTGCCAGCCATAAAAAACCATATCCGGAATTACTCAGAAAATATCCGAGTAGAGTAACCAAGGCTCCGAATAAACCAAAATAGGTTAAATGATCAGGACTGATTGAATTATGCATTCTCGACGCAAAATAAAGAAGAACTTTCTTTTCCAAAGGACGAGTTATAGATTCGTTTACTCGTTTTGCTACTTTATGTTCCATTTTATACTCCTATACGTTTTAGTATTATTTTTTTATGTGATACATATTTTTTTTAAATATCTGTCAATTTTATTATTTACATAAATTTTTTCCAACATCATCTCAGCATTTATTATTCTTATTTTACTTTTAATAATAAATATACCATTTATCCATTTTTACCTTGTTTTTATAACTATCTTCAAGCCATTTATAAGCTTTGGGAAGAGGCTTTTTGTATAAAATAAGTACCGTAGGATTTTTTATTATTTCCTTTAAAGATTTAATACCTGACGGATCTTTCAGATCTAATAAATATTTTTTCCATTCGTCATTTGTTTCAAATTGTGTTTCTCTATTTAATTTTTTACTCCCATCTTTCAAAGATATAATTGATTTATTTAATCCAAATGCAATGGATGGTTTTCTTGTATTATAAACTAAGATAGTTCTATCTCTGAGGTGTTTTTCAATTATAAAATCTGTCACCGGTTTAGAGCTTTTTATTTTTAGTTGATTATTTCCCATTACATCGGTTCCGGCAATGATAATAAAAATTGCCAATATAACATTTAAAATTACAACCTTATTTTTGATATCCATTCTCTTATTACGGTACAAATAAATCAAACCGGAGATAATGAATAATCCAAAAATAACTATTGAGATTGAAATGCTGTACTTTGTAAAAGGGACAACAATCACAAAAAGAGAAACAAGCAGAATAGCATATATAAAATTGAAGAAATATATCTTCTTAAACTTTTCAATATCTATAATATCTATAATCTTTGCCGTAAGAATAGCAAACACTCCAAAAATGGGGAGTATATACAAAATCAATTTTGATTCGGATAGTGAAAAAAATATTATTGGAATAACAATAGTAGCGAGAAGCACCGTATATATCGATTTTTTTTTGAAATATGATTTGCATTGTATTCCTAGTGATATCAGATTTACTGACCAAGGCAAACTAACAAGTGGAGCATAAACAAGGAAATACCAAAACGGCTCATATCTATGAAACCTATTCGTAGAAAATCTATCAACCGTATGTGTTATTATGAAGTAGTCCAAAAATTCTCTATTATGCCAAATCAAATATATATACCATGAAGAAGCGGTGCAAAGAAATAAAACAAATGAAATAATATGGTGAACCGAAAATTTGTTTTTTGAAGGCTCTAATTTATTGTAAAGCAGGACAAACGGCAGAGGTACAATAAAAACAACAGGTCCTTTTGTTAGAAAGCCTAAAGCCAAACTTAGGTAAAACAGATATAGATATTTATAAGATCCTTCTTTTCTATATTTTATCCAGTAATATATAGACATAAGAACGAATGTTGTTAAAAAAATATCTGTCGTGAGAAATCTTGAAGAGAAAAACAATAGAGGTATTGAAAAATATATTAAAGACGCCCAAAAAGAGATTTTTCTATCATCAAATAGCAAAAGTGAAATCATATAAACAAGAAAAATCTGGACAATTATGGCTATTTGAAGGAAAAATCTTGCTCCAAATGGATTTATCCCAAAAATCTTGTATCCTATAGCCGTTATTTGATATGTTAGAGGTGGTTTATGGTAATGGTGTATATTAAGAAAATTAGGATGCAAATAATCTCCTGATACAGCCATTTCTCTCGCAATTTCTGAATATCTTGCATCACTGGTTTCTAATACTCCATACTTCCCGACATTGAAAAGTAGCACAAAAAGAGCTAATATCATAAAAAGTTTAACATTTGGCTTACCCATATATTCTCCTCATTCCTAATAAAATATTTCTTGAATAAATAATAAAACCAAAAAATTGCCCTGTTATTAAAACCGGATCTCTCCTAAAAATACCATAAGTCAATATAATGAAAGAACCTATAAGACTTATTTTCCAAAATCCCAAAGGAAGCGTAGATATTTTTTTCTTTTCGGAATATATCCACTGATATACAAACCTCAAAGAAAAAATAACTTGTCCGGTACTACCCCAAATTAGCGGCATTAAAGGTAGATTATTATTTCTAAAAAGTATGTTGAAATTCACATAATTACCGGAAGATAAAAATAATAAAATAATCGTAATAAAAGGGAAAACTACTAAAAAGTATCTTATAATTTTTCTAATTTTTGCCCACGAACCTTGCAATTGCATATTTCTGATATAGATAAAATATGTGATTGCTTGTCCCAACATAATAGCAAAATCATGTTTTAATAAACCGTAAATAAAAAGTAGAAAAGAGGCTGTCAAACTTAGTTTCCAAAACAATTCCGGAGTTATAATTTTTTTAGCTCTTTCTGATTTTATCCATTGAACCAATGTTCTCGCAGAAAAAAGTATCTGGGAAGTAAATCCGATTGTATATGTAATTATATCATTTGTCATCATATTTTATGTTAGAACCTGTAATTGTATATTTTATGTAACGATTTCTCATCCAACGAAAAGCAAAGGCATCAATTAACGCTTTAAATGCTCGGTTGTACATATTATATTTTGAGACACCCGCTTTTCTTTCAAAATGCCGAACTTCAACCTGTTTAACTTTTCCACCTTGCAATTGAATTAGAGCCGGTAAAAACCTATGCATCCCTTTAAAAAAAGGTATCTTTTTTGCATATTTTGTTTTAATAATTTTAAGAGGACATCCGGTATCTATTATTCTGTCATTAATCAACTTCCGCCTGATATAATTAGCAATTTTAGACTGAATTTTTTTGGAAAAAGTAT
>JAMOQM010000005.1 GCA_027064005.1 Candidatus Cloacimonadota bacterium
ACATTATCGATAGCACCTGTGGCATGTGTCAAAACAGGATAATGATAAGCTAAACCTAACAAAGTCAATTGATCATCATAAGAATTACTTTCCATAATAATTCCTTTTGCAAATTTTAAGTTACCGGTGTATTCTCGTTGAAAATTATGTAATAAAACTATTTTGTCAACGATTGATTTCTTTTCAATATCTTCTAATGACGAGATATGAACGATTGCTCCGGTTGCTTTCCCATGATGCATTGATTTCCCTTTAATACTTGTTTTCCCAAGCATTTCAACTCTGATAGAATTTGTTGTTCCGCTTTTCCCAAGAGGTAATCCCGCTACAATGACAACGATATCACCGGCAAAAAGTATTTTTTCATCAAGACATTTTTTTAAGGAAAAATTTAAAAGAGTTTCAAAATCATTTTGTTCATCTAATAGGTGAGGTATTATCCCCCAATTCATTGATAATTGGTGAAATGCAGTCATCTCGGTGGTGAAAGCATGAATTTTTAATCCCGGTCTTAATTTTGAAATCATTCTGGCTGTATATCCGGATTTTGTAAAAACCAAAATTGCACTTGCCTTTGTTTGATAAGCTGTTGAAACTGCGTTAAAACTGATGATACTGGTCATATCAAAATTTTCTTTGGAAAGCCTTCTAATGTGAAAAGAATTTTCATAATCAAAATTATTTTCCACTTTAAGCAAAATATGACTCATTGTTCTGATAACTAATGACGGATATTTTCCAATAGCTGTTTCTCCCGAAAGCATTACGGCGGAAGTCATATCATAACAAGCATTTGCAACATCTGAAGCTTCCGCCCGGGTTGGCACTCGTTTTGTTATCATTGATTCAAGCATTTGCGTAGCTGTAATTACCGGTTTTCCGGCTAAATAACATTCTTTAATAATTTTCTTTTGAACAATCGGAACATCCTCAATATCTAATTCAACTCCAAGATCACCGCGTGCAACCATAATTCCGTCTGAAAAATGTATAATATCTTCCAAATTGTCAATTGCTTGTTTATGCTCAATTTTTGATATTATTTTAAGATTAGAATAAATATCCGTATCCATAATTATATCTTTCACTTCGAAAATATCTTTTTTATTTCTCACAAATGAGAGAGCAATGTATTCCAATTTATTTTTTACTGCAAAAGCAATATCGTTCCTATCTTTATCAGAAATAAAAGGCAGAGGATAATCCAAATTAGGAATTGAAAGATGAGCTTTTGATCTAAGTTCGCCACCGTTTTTCAGCTTTATTGTGATGTTATCGTCTGTTTTAAGAATGATTATACCTTCAATAAATCCATCCATTAAAAGTACTTTCGAACCCATTTTTGTGATTTTACCGATATCAGGAAGATTAGTTAAAAATTTATTTTGTTCGGTAAGTTTTTGATCAAAAAGATCCGGCTTGGTGTAAGATTCAATTATTAATTCATCTCCTTCTTTTACCTTTATCGTTTCAGAATGCCCGTAAATACGAACTTCCGGACCTTTTGTATCCAACATTATTCCCAAAGGTTTCTTTGTTTTCTCACGAATTGTTTTTAACATCTTCACAATTTTAGTTCCGTCTTTATCATTCATGTGTGAGAAATTCAATCTCGCAACATCCATTCCGGCGGTAACCAATTCTTCTAATTTTTCCATTTCCATTGTACTGCTAAGAGTACAAACTATTTTAGTTTTCCTCATTTTTGCCTCCATTAAAGCAAATATTCTTTTAAGTATTTTCCGGTGTAAGATTTTTCAGATTTAACAATTTCTTCAGGAGTTCCGGTTGCAATAACATTCCCGCCTCCAAATCCACCTTCAGGTCCTAAATCAATTATGTAATCTGCAGATTTAATTACATCTAAATTATGTTCAATTATTACAACGGTATTACCCATTGCGACCAATTTTTGAATGACATTCATTAATTTTTTTATATCATTAAAATGCAAACCGGTTGTCGGTTCGTCTAATATATAAAGTGTTCTGCCTGTAGAAGTTTTGCTTAATTCTTTAGCTAATTTTATTCGCTGAGCTTCTCCGCCGGATAAAGTTGTCGCCGGTTGCCCAAGTTTGATATATTCTAATCCGACATCAATTAAAGTCTTTAATTTTCTATTTATAGACGGAATATTTTCAAAAACCTCAAAAGCTTCTTGAACATCTAATTCCAACACATCAGAAATTGATTTACCTTTATATTTTATCAGCAATGTTTCTTTATTAAATCTTCTGCCTCCACAAACTTCACAAGTTACGTAAACATCAGGAAGAAAATGCATTTCCACCAATTTTAAACCTGCTCCTTGACAAGCTTCGCATCTTCCCCCTTTTACATTGAAGGAAAATCGTCCCGGTTTATATCCTCTAATTTTTGCTGCCGGCAATTCTGAAAATAATTTTCTAATCAAATCGAAACCTTTGATATAGGTAATCGGATTAGAACGTGAAGTTCTCCCAATAGGTTGTTGATCGATATTAATAACTTTATCAAAATATTCCGACCCTAAAATTTCTTCAAATTTACCTTCTTTCAATTTTGAGTGCTGTAATCTATTTGACATTGCAGGGAATAAGATTTGATTTATTAATGATGATTTTCCTGAGCCTGAAACACCGGTTACGACAGTTAAAACACCAACCGGTATTTTAACATCGATATTTTTAAGATTGTTTTGGGAAGCATTTTTAATTGTGATGAAATCGTTGGCAAAAGTTCGTCGTTCTTTGTTATAAGGAATAGTTAACTCGCCGGAAAGATATTTTCCTGTTAAGGATTCTTTTGATTTCAGAATTTCTTTTGGTGATCCGTGAAAAGTTATGTGACCACCCAAAATTCCCGCCCCGGGTCCAAAATCTAAAATATCATCGGCAGCTAACATCATTCCTTCATCATGTTCAACAACTAAAACCGTATTTCCAAGATCTCGCAATTGCAATAATATATTTATCAATTTTTCATTATCTCGTTGATGAAGTCCAATACTCGGTTCGTCCAAAACATACATAACACCAACAAGACTGCTTCCTATTTGACTCGCTAATCTGATTCGTTGTGATTCTCCACCTGATAAAGTCGGTGATCTTCTACTCAAAGTAAGATAATGCAAACCGACATTAATCAGAAAACTCAACCTAGTGCATATTTCTTTAAGAATTTCTTCCGCAATTTTTTTTTGATTTCCTTCCAATTCCATATTTTTAAAGAAATCATAAGCTTCATCAATAGTCATCGAAGTAACATCATCAATAGTTTTACCTTTGATTTTTACCGCTAAACTTTCTTTTCTCAATTTTTTACCATGACAAACCGGGCATTCGGTTTCGCTAATAAATTTGAGATAATATTTTTTCATATTTTCGGAGACAGTTTCTTTAAATCTTTTTTCTATTGTGGGAATAATTCCTGTAAATTTGTAGTTAAAATCTGCGTGACCGTTTTTGCTTGTCCAAGTAACTTGAAATCGCTTTCCTTTTGTTCCGTAAAGAAGAATATTTTGAATTTTCTTTGGATATTCATTCCAGGGAGTTTTTAAAGAAAAATTGAATTTTTTTGCCAATCCTTTGATGATTTTCATTCTCCAGTTATTCTTTTTAGCTTTCATATCTCCCCAATAAACAACAGCTCCATCATAAATTGAAAGAGTTTTGTCGGGTACGATTTTGTCGGGATCAAATTCCATTTTTGTCCCTAAACCATTACAAGTAGGACATAGACCTAAAGGTGAATTAAATGAAAAATGTTGAGGAGACAACTCAGGATAACTTTTTCCACAAATCGGGCAGGATTTTGTTTCAGACAGCATTTCAAATCTATCATCTTCAGTATAATGAATTTGCACAATTCCTTTCGTTAACTTTAAAGCTGTTTCCACAGAATCGGTAAGTCTTGACTCGATTCCATCTTTGATAATTAATCTATCGATGACAACGGAAATATTGTGTTTGCTTTTTTTATCCAACACTATTTCTTCGCTTAAATTTCGCATAATGCCATTTATCAAAACTCTTGAAAATCCTTCATTTCTAACTTCTTCTAGCTCTTCTTTATGAGTGCCTTTTCTATTTTGAACAATTGGAGCTAAAATTTGAATTTTAGTTCGTTCCGGATTTTTAAGAATATGTTGAACAATTTGGTCAATACTTTGTGAACCGACTTCAATATTGCAATCATAACAAAATTGAGTTCCTATTCTTGCATACAGTACGCGCAAATAATCATATATTTCCGTAACTGTACCAACTGTTGAACGAGGATTTCGGCTGGCAGTTTTTTGTTCAATTGATATCGCCGGAGAAAGTCCTTCTATATATTCTATTTTGGGCTTTTCTACTTGTCCTAAAAATTGTCTGGCGTAAGAAGATAATGATTCCACATAACGACGTTGACCTTCGGCATAAAGTGTATCAAAAGCTAAAGAAGATTTCCCTGAACCTGAAACACCGGTAAAAACAACTAATTTATTTCTTTTTATAACAACATCAATGTTTTTTAAATTATGCTCTCGGGCACCTTTTACAATAATTTCATTTTTCAATTTTTATCTCCTTAATTAAATAAAAAAAATATTGAGGTCTCAGTGTCAATGAATAATGGTAAAATAGTATTTCTCTGATAATTTTCTGGCCGGAACTCAGATAGATATTATCATTTCATTTAATAATACAGGTTTAGTAAAAACTGTAAAAATCAATATAAATAGCCCATCTTGCAAAATTGCCAAACTAATTTTCGCAATACCATAAAAGCTATTTCTGATGTTTGACACCGAGA
>JAMOQM010000006.1 GCA_027064005.1 Candidatus Cloacimonadota bacterium
GTTATCAGTGGCTAAAATTCTTTCTTTGTGTTATCGGTGGCTAAATATTTCTCTAATTTCTTTCAAATCTTTATCTTTCAGAAAATTGATATCGTTTCTTCCTGAAATTAAATATTGAAGTTTAGCGTTAAATTCCAAAACTTCAATTTTATGAAAGCAGTCCATACAGTTTTCCCCAACCGCCAAAGCACCGTGATTTCTTAATATAAGCACATCTGAATCAGTAATAGTTTTTGCAACGAGATTTGCCAATTTTTCTGAACCGGGAACTGCATAATCGACATAATTAATTTTCTTTATAAAAATTGCTGCTTCAGAGACAAGGTCAATTCTTATCGGTTCATCAATCACACTGAATAATGTTGAATAGAATGGATGAGCGTGAACTATCGTTTTTACATCTTTTCTTGTCTCATAAATTTTTCTATGCATTAAAATTTCGCTGGTTGGTTTCAAACCGAAGAGCAATTTCCCAGATTCAAATTCTATAACCGAAATATCCTCTTCTTCCAAAAAGGCTTTATCTTTCCCCGTTGGTGAAATATAGAGCAAACCATCAACCAAAATGCTGATATTTCCGCCGGAAGCAGTTGTTAAATTCTTTTGATACATTCGTTTAAAAAAAGATATAATCTCAGATTTGGGATTCATTAAAAATCTCCGTAAACAATTATTCTGTCACTCCAACCGGTGTTTTCTTTAGTAGCTCTCAACTGTAAAATATTTGCTCCGGAACGAATTGGATAAAGTTGATTAATTACACCATTCGCAGTTGGGTAAGTTTCTTCATCATCATTAAGATTTATCGTATATTCTCCATTCACAAAATCGGTTTCATTTTGAGCATCATCGGTGATTTTTATTACTCCGACAATTGCCATATTTGATGAAGAATAATGATGTCCGTTTAGCGGTTCTGACAATTCGAATTTAGGTTTTGGATATCGGGAAATCTTCAAAGTTTTTACAATCGAGACTGTTTGAGGAATAACTAAAGTTGTATCCCATTCATTATAATTATACAAATACAATTTCAGATTCATTTCGCCGGGAGGCAAAGAAATCAAAGTTAGAGGTGTGCTATTGTAAATTGATTTTCCATTTACGTAAACCAAAGCGTGGGAAGGCATTGTAGTAATATTCAAAGAATAACCGCTATTTCCGGAATCATTTTGCTGATTTCCAATCAATGTCCAATTCCCGAGAATTTCGTGGAAATAGGAAATATCGTTTAATTCTTCCGGAGTAGAAAAAGTATCAGAATTTTCATTATTAGAAAAAGTTACAACAAAACTAGCAACAGCTTTATCATTATTTACATTCACAGTCAAACCAACATAATCCATCGCATAATAGGAAGTTAGACGGGATTGCCAAACAAATGTTTCGGAATTATAAGTATCTCCGTCATTAAGAAATTCCGGGTCATAAGCTGTCATAATTTTATCAATATCGCGTTCATTAAAAGCATCTCTAATAAAATCCAATTTATCAATAATTTGTGATTTGGCAATTTCACTATTTGTGGAATAATCACCGCAAGAAGATATCATTAGAAAAGTTATCGAGATTATTAAAACCAAAAAATATTTCATTTTACCTCTCAAAAATCATTACATTTTCAATATGAAAAGTATGAGGAAACATATCAAAACCTTTTCTTTCAAGAATTTGATAACCTTTTTCTTGGAATAATTTTGCATCGCGAGCTTGGGTTGCCGGATTGCAACTAACGTAAATAATTTTATTTATTTTTGAATCACAAACATTCTCGATAATATTTTTTTCCAATCCGCTTCTTGGAGGGTCAAAAATAATGCTGTCCACTTTTTCCGAATCCAAAATATCACCTATTTTTTCCTCCACTAAATCATTATAGAATAGAATGTTATCATAAGAATTTAATTCCGCATTCCGTTTCCCGTCATCAACCGAAAATTTATTAGATTCAATTGCGAATATTTTTTTTGCTTTTGAGGCAAGATACATTCCGATTGAACCTATTCCGCTGTAAGCATCAATAATAACTTCTTCGGGGTTTATTTTATTTTTTAGATAATTATAAAGATTTTCAACTTGATAGGGATTTATTTGAAAGAACGACTTGTAATTCAAATTAAATTTAATTCCGCCGATTTCTTCTTTGATAAAATTCCGTCCGAACAAAATTTTTTCGTCAACTCCAATCAAAGTATTTCCTGAAGAGGGATTTATATTTTGAACAATTCCCACGATATTTGGAAACTTATCAGTCAAATTTTTTACCAACAATTTTGTAAAAGGCAATTTTCTTCCTTTTGTAATTAAGAAGACCACCAACTCGTTTGTTTTTATTGAATAGCGAAATCCTAAATGTCTGAGAATTCCTTTTTTAGTATGTTCATCATAAATTCTTATTTTAGCTGATTTTATATGATTTAGAACAACTTCCGCCACTTCATCATAAATATTTGGTTGAAGATAACATTTTTTATGTGAAATAACGTTGTGAGATTCTTTCTCGAACATTCCAATTATAGGATTTTCTGAATTTCCGGAAATCGGCATTATTGATTTATTCCGATAGAAATCAGATTGATCAGAAGGTTGAAAAGGTAAAATTATTGTATTTTCATCATCAATTTTTTGGAAAGTTTCATTCAATAAATTTTCTTTAAATTTTATTTGATTTTCATAATTCACATCGACCCAATTACATCCGCCACATTTTCCATAAACTTCACAACGGTTGGCAGTTCGTTGAGATGATTTTTTTTCAAACTCGACAATTCCGGCAAAAAAATTCTTTCTTTTAGAATACATTATTTCAATTGTAACAACATCACCCGGGATTCCATTGTTGATAAAAATAGTTTTTCCTTCAAAATAACCTATTCCATATCCCCTATTCACTAATTTTTCCACTTTGATGTGTTTGAGCGTTTTATTCATCATAATCTTCCTAATATCTTTAAAATTCGTAAGTACCAAACCATCCAAATTGCTTCTTTAACAATTTTTTTGGACATTTTTGAAGTTCCATTTTGTCTATCAGTGAAAACTATCGGGATTTCTTTTATTCTATAATTTTTACACCAAGTACGGAAATTCATTTCTATTTGAAAGGAATATCCATCGGAAATAATTTTATCTAAATCAATATTTTCGAGAACTTCTCTTCTAAAACATTTGAATCCGCCGGTTGGGTCATTAACTTTCATTCCTGTGATTACTCTCACGTAAATCGAGGCAAAATAGCTTAATAGTAATCTTTTTAAAGACCAGTTTATAACATTGATTCCAACAATATAGCGAGAGCCAATAATCAAATCATTATTTTGAATTTCCTTTAACATATTGGGAATTTCTTTTGGATTATGAGAAAAATCCGCATCCATTTCAATAATATAATCAAATTGATTTTTAATGGCATATTTAAAACCCGCAACATAAGCAGATCCAAGTCCCATCTTCTTTTTTCGTTCCAACAAATGTACTTTGGGGTTATTTTCCTGAATAGATTTTACAATATTTCCCGTTCCATCCGGTGAGCCGTCATCAACGACTAATATTTCTATAATATCATCTTGTTTTAATGTTTTTAAAACAATTTTTTCAATATTGTCTTTTTCATTATAAGTAGGTATTATAACTAAAGCTTTCATTTTTTATCCTGATTATTTTTTAGAAGCTGAGCTTCGGGAACATCTCTAAATTCTTTGGCCGGATTTCCGCAATAAATTTTTGCTTTGGGAATATCTTTTGTAACCACTGTTCCGGCAGCAACAACTCCATCTGTTTCAATAATTTTCCCGGGTAAAATTGTAGCATTTGCCCCAATTCTTGATCCGGTTTTCATAGTAATTCCTTTGAAATGTTTATATCTTTCTTTATCGCGAGCCATATAATTATCATTGGAAGTGCAAACATTCGGAGCAACAAAGCAATAATCTCCAATTTCCGAATAAGCGGTAATATAGCAATTTGTTTCAAATTTATTTCGAGAACCGATTTTGGTGAAATTTTCAATTGCCACACCACGTCCGATAATATTAAAATCTCCGATTTCGACATTTTCTCTCAAAGTGGATAAGTCAGCAATAAGATTTTTTGACCCGATAAAACATTGAGCATAAATTATTACATTTGCTCCGATTAAACAATCGTCACCGATTCTGGCCGGTTCAAGTTTTTTATCATCTTTGAAAATACTTCGCGGAGAACGCATCGGTTGTTTCCCGACAATTGTATTATCATCTATCCTCACGTTTGAACCTATTTTCGTTCCCGGATAAATTATAACATTATTCCCTATTTGACAATCATCGCCAATTACAACATTTTCCAAAACAATTGCATTAAATCCGATATTAGTATCTTTACCTATCTTTACTGATTTATCTATATTTTGATTCAAATTACCTTCCTCCAAATTTTTTTTCTATCTGATTTTAATCTATTAACGTGTCAATTAAATTTCTGTTACTATTATATCTCGCCCATTTAAAAGGGGTAGTTTTTACTTTTTTGACAACAAGTTAATTAGATTTGGATATTATTTTTCTTTTATGTTATTTTTTCAATCGTTTAACTTCACGCTCAAAATCCGAAATATAATTTAAGAAAAAATTATTTTAATAAAGTAATCCTTTTCGTAAAACTTCTTCCATCAACATTAATTTTGCAAAAATAAATTCCTGATCGACAAACTGAATTATTGGAATTTCGACCGTTCCAAAGAGAAA
>JAMOQM010000007.1 GCA_027064005.1 Candidatus Cloacimonadota bacterium
AAAATATTTTTTTTAGTTTTAAGCTTGACACCAATAAAATCAAAAATAAAAATTGAACTTCGAAAAATAATTGGAGGAGAAAATGAAAAATTTTTTGATGATTTTAGGAGTAATGCTTTTTAGCTTAACTTTGTTTGCAACAACTATTCACGATGTACAATTTACAACAGATGCCGGTGATGGAACTTACCCTTCAACTTTAGCTGACCAAGTCGTAACAGTTCAAGGTGTTGTTACTGCAACTGGTTATAGTGGCGGTAAATTCTTTATTCAAGACGGGGAAGGTGCTTGGAATGGAATTTATATTTTTGATTGGAATACACCTGTAAGTTTAGGTGATTTAGTTTCTGTTACAGGGACTGTTTCTGAATATTATGGTTTTACCGAGATTAATAATGTTACAAATATTACAATTATAAGTTCCGGTAATCCCGTACCTCAACCTGCTGTTTTAACAACTAATGAAGTTGCTACTTCAGAAGCTTATGAAGGTGTTTTAGTTAGAGTACAAAATGTGACTGTTGCTATTGGTTTAGATGATCACAGTCAATGGTATGTTACGGATGGTAGTGGAAATTGCCAAATTGATGATGGTATTTTCAATTTAGATGATGCCGGTATCGCAGTTAACGTTGGTGATTCTTGGGGATCAATTACAGGTGTTGTAGATTATGGATATGATGAATTTTCAATTAATCCACGTTCAGCTGAAGATCTTTCAACAACTCCGGTTTCTTCAATTTCAAAATCTTGGGGACAAGTTAAATCATTATATAAATAAACAAATTGATTTCGGAGGAAATTATGGGAAGTTTTTTTAATAAAGTATTGAAATACAGTTTGGTAGCGGTAGGAACTTACGGTGTAATCAAATTATATTCAATTGGGAAATCAATAGCCAGAATATCTAAAACATTACCGGAATTTGTGAAAAATCTCTATGGAGAATCGCCCAAATTTTCGTTAGAATACAACAATATCATTTATTTAAAAGTTAAATTAGGCTTCCCTAAAAGCATTCTTGAAGATAATACGGATATTGAAGAAACTGTTCTGGAATATATTCAGGATTTTTATCCGGCTCTTTCCAAATGTAAAATCAATGTTGAGATTTACGAATTAGAATCTGCTGCTGATGAAGATGAATCCCAAAATGTTGAAGAAAAAAATGAAGATGAAAATAATGATGAAAATTTAACCGAAGATATTAAAGAAGAAGTTAAAGACGACGTTATTACTGAAGAAGTAGATGATGCTTCGGCAGAAGAAGATATTGATTCAGAAAATAAAGACGACAAAGAATAAAATTTGATTTGTTAATATATTGCCCCATTTATTGGGGCTTTTTTATTATCAAAATTATGAGGTTGAAATGTTAAATCGAAATTTACGAATTAAAATTGTTAGATGATGGGTTTCTCGGAAAAGAAATTTTTAGCTTTTGATACATCTAAACAAAAAAAAGAGCTGTACAAACTATTGCGTTTAATTGAAAAAAAATATTATGATTTTCAAAGTAAAGAAAAATTCATTAGAGAATTTAATCTCTGTCTTGAATATTTAAAGAACAACCGAAACACCTTTTTTTCTAATTTGGAAAAGATTTCTCAAAATTCTACTTTGAGGGAGATTACGGCAAAAATTATGAAGTTTAATAATGAAATGAATAAAAATGAGAAAGATTCAGATTTTATTATAGAAAAATTTGACGGGGAAAATTCTCATAAAATAGAAAAATCGCAATTAATTGTTATCTTGGATAATTTACGTTCTGCTTTTAATGTGGGATCTATTTTCAGAACAGCGGAATGTTCAGGAATAAAAAAGCTGTTTCTGTCAGGATATACTCCCAACCCTCAAAACAAAAAAGTTAAGGAAACTTCAATGGGTACCTATAAATTTATGGATTGGGATTTAATTACTTCTACGGAAAATAAAATTAAGGAATTAAAAGATCTCGGTTATAAAATTTATGGGTTTGAAACAGTTGATACTGCGGAAAATCTCCCGGAAGTAAAATTTACAGAAAAGGCTTGTTTTATTTTTGGAAATGAGGCGTTGGGAATTCCTAAAAAAATTCTTAAGGAATGTGATGTTATTGTAAAAATACCTGTGTTTGGCTGGAAAAATTCTTTAAATGTGGGCGTTTCTTTTGCGATTGGAGTTTATGAATATTTAAAACAATATAAAGGAGATAATTGATGATTACTCGAGAAAATGCGAAGATGGTGTTGGAAAAATATTTAGAAAATGAATCTTTGAGGAAACATTGTTTGGCTGTGGGTTTGATTATGGAATCTTTAGCTGAAAAGTTTGGAGAAAATAAAGATAAATGGTTTATTACCGGTTTGTTACACGATATTGATTTGGATGTTATTGGTGATGAAATGAATTTACACGGTTTAAAAGGTGCGGAGATTCTAAATAATTATGATGTTGATGATGAAATGAAAGGTGCAATTTTGGCTCATGCTGATCAAAAAAAAGTTGTTACGGATTTGGATAAATGGCTTTGGGCTTCTGATCCTCTTTCCGGTTTGGTTAATGCTTCCGCTTTAATGCGACCTGATAAAAAAATCTCCAATATGCCTCTGAAATCTTTAAAGAAAAAATTTAAAAGCAAAAAATTTGCCGCCGGTGTGAATAGAGAACAAATAAAAAGTTGTGAAAATTTTGGTCTTTCTTTGGATGAATTTCTGTCTTTAGCAATTGAGGCGATGTCAAAAAGAGAAAATGAGCTGATTGATATTCCTTCTTAAATCTTCATATTTTTTATTAAAGAAAGCTCATCTTTTACCTTTGAGTTTCTTTTTTCTTCTTCTTAATAAATCTACCATTTTCTTTAAGATACGAGTCAGAAGATAAAAAATATTTTCAAACCAAAACGTACCTTCTTTAGAAAATATCTAAGAGAAATTAAGTTAAACCAAAATAAATAAAATGAATTGTACTTTAAAATTTGACAAACAAATGCTAAACTTAAATTTAGAACAGATAAATTTTTAGGAGTAAAAAATGGCAAAAAAGAATAGAACAGCTATAAATCCAACCCGTATGGAAAACTATCCTCAATGGTATCAAGAGGTAATTAAAGCCGCTGATTTGGCTGAAAATAGTGATGTACGAGGTTGTATGGTTATCAAACCTTGGGGTTATACAATTTGGGAAAATATCCAAAGAATTTTAGATGATAAATTTAAAGAAACCGGACATAAAAATGCCTATTTTCCGTTGTTTATCCCAAAATCTTACTTTGAAAAAGAAGCGGAACATGTTGAAGGTTTTGCGAAAGAATGTGCGGTTGTAACTCATTCAAAATTAGTTGATGACGGAAAAGGCGGATTAAAAGTCGGAGGAGAATTACCTGAACCTTATATTGTGCGTCCAACCAGTGAAACAATCATCGGAGCCTCATTTAGTAAATGGATTAATTCTTATCGGGACTTACCTTTATTAATCAATCAATGGGCAAATGTGGTAAGATGGGAAATGAGAACTCGTTTGTTTTTACGAACATCTGAATTTTTGTGGCAAGAAGGGCACACAGCTCATTCTACTGAAAAAGATGCTTGGGATGAAACAAATAAAATGCTCGAAGTTTATGCAGATTTTTGTGAAAATTCTTTGGCAATTCCGGTCATTAAAGGCAAAAAAACTCCTTCAGAAAGATTCCCCGGAGCAATTGAAACTCTTTGTATTGAAACAATGATGCAGGATAAAAAAGCTCTTCAAGCCGGTACTTCTCACTTTTTGGGGCAAAATTTTGCAAAATCCTCGAATATAAAATTTCAAAATAAAGAAGGAAATCTCGAATATGCGTGGACAACTTCTTGGGGCGTTTCAACCCGTTTGATCGGAGCTTTAATTATGGCTCATAGCGATGATAACGGATTTGTAATTCCACCGCGAGTTGCACCTTCTCATCTGGTGTTTATTCCTATCTATAAATCTGATGAAGAACGTACGAAGATAATGAATTTTATTGATGAAATAAAAGCTGAAATTTCCAAATTATATTATCACGGCAGAAAATTGGTGATGGAAATTGATGATCGAGATGTCTCCGGAAGCGAGAAAGGTTGGTATTGGATCAAAAAAGGTATTCCTTTGAAAGTTGAAATCGGTCCGCGAGATTTAGCTTCAAATTCCGTTTTTGTTGGAAGAAGAGATATGGAACCTCGTGATAAAAAATCATATTCTAAAGAAGATTTCTGTGGAAATGTGAAAAATATTTTAGATGAAATTCAAGAAAATATCTATAAAAAAGCTTTGAATTTTAGGACTGAAAATAGTCGCGAAATAGATGATAAAGAAGAATTTTATAATTATTTCACACCTAAAAATAAGAAAAATCCTGAAATACATGGTGGCTTTGCTTACAGTCATTGGTGTGGTGATGAACAATGTGAGAAAAAAATAAAAGAAGATTTAAAAGTTACAATTAGAGCAATTCCGTTTGATGCAAAAGAAGAGGACGGGAAATGTATTTATTGTGGAAAACCAAGCACGAAACGAGTTGTGTTTGCAAAAAATTATTAGAAATGAGCGGAGTTCGCTCCACTTTTTTTGAAGAGGAAATATTATGAAATTTTGGTTAAAACCCGGAAGTTTTTCAATAAGATTAGATCAATTGTTAGTTGCTGTCGGTCTGTTTGAATCCAAATTACTTGCCGG
>JAMOQM010000008.1 GCA_027064005.1 Candidatus Cloacimonadota bacterium
TTGACCTTTTAATCTCGATACCAATCGATATAAATCTTTTGTTTTATCAACATACATTCCATTTTCTTGAATGATATCTCTAAATGTGTAAGTACTTGTACTTAATCTTTTTCTCATGATTTCCTCTCAATATCCTGTTTTATACAAAAATTAACTTGATAACAAAAATGGCAATATAATTCAGAAAATTTTTCAAAAAAAATAAAACAGAACTTGCTTAAAATCATTGCTTATGAAAATTTGTACAAAAAAATCGGAGTTGTTAATGAAAAATAAACTACTAATAATGCTGATCGTGATTTTGGCTCAATCTTTATTTGCTATTTCTTTCGAAAAAAATGTTCTATCTTCTGAGAAAAGCAAAGTTCTAATCGGGAGCAATGTTTATCCTGATTCATTACATAAAATAACCGGAGATAATTATTTTTCATTACAATCATTAAATAATGTTAAATCATACCTTAAAGAATCTTTAGGAAAAAATCAGAGTATAAATTTCATCAACTTTAGAGATCCAAAACACAATTTTAATTTTCGCGGAAACATTCTAGGTGGTTTTGATTATGTTTCAGGGAAAAAAGACAGCTCATATTATTACGTATATAAAGGTTTTAGATTTTACGGGAATTATCAAAAAAATCTTACTTTTTATGCAAATTGGTGGGCTGGACATATCAGTGGGAACAAAGATTATGCACTAAATAATACAGAACTTTTAAATGGATTTTATAAATATACTCCCTCGGTTGATTCAAATATTTACGTTGATAGAATTCAAGGATTTCTGAAATATCATACCAAAATCGCAAATTTAGAATTAGGGAGAGGAAAATTTAACATTGGAGAGAATATTGGCGGAAGCGTAATTCTAAGCAATAATACAAATGATTATGGTTATTTTTCAACAACGTTCAATTATAAAAATTGGAGACTGTCCTTATTACATTGCGAGCTAATCGCCGATAGTGTTGATACAAATTATTATTATAAAACTTATGAAAACAAATTTTTAGCTCTTCATATGCTTGAATGGCAGAATGAAACCAATCATATTTTTGCCGGTGAAGAAATAGTTTATGGAAATCGTTCTCCCGAAATCAACTATTTTTTGCCTCATATTTTTTGGAGAAATTTGGAACACAATTTGAATGATAGAGACAATGTTATGATTTTTTTAGGAGGCGAAAAAATCCTTTTTTCAAATGCTAAAATATATTTTAATTTCAATCTTGATGAATTACGAAAATCGGAAATATTCTCAAATTGGTGGGGAAACAAATATGCTTTCCAATCCGGACTAAAATATTTTTTAAATGAAAAAGAAGAAAACTCGCTAACTTTCCAATTTACCGCAGTGAGACCTTGGGTTTATACTCACAAAGACTTAATTGATAAATTCTCAAATGATGGAGTTGGACTTGGTTTTACCGACGGCAGTAATCTTATTCAGTATTCATTTTTATTCAAACAAAAAATCTTTTCCGGAAGATTTCGACTATTTTCAAAATATACAAGACAGGGAAGTTTAGGTAATGATTTTTCGATAAATTACGAATCACGTCCAAAAAATACAGCCAATTGGTTAGAAGGGAAAATTACCGATACTTTCCATATTGATTCATCGTATCTGTTTCATATAAAAAAACATCACAGTCTTAAAATTGGAATAAAATATGAACATTCTAATAATGATTTAATTGAAGAATTTTTAAGCTATTCTTTCTGTTTATAAATGATTATTTATATTTTTTCATTGTTTTTTATACTACTGGGAATTGGAATCCTGCGGAATTTCCCAAAAAATGAAGGAATAAAATACACTTATTCCATAATTATTTCATGTAAAAATGAAGAAGATAATTTAATCAGGCTTTTAGAATCTCTTCAAAATATTGATTATCCGAAATCACATTATGAAGTTATTATCGCCGATGATTTCTCTACAGATAAATCTTGGGAGATTATTAAAAATTTTAAAATGGAAAACCTAATTCCCGTCAAAGTAAAAGAAGAAAATAATGATTTTCATGGTAAATTAAATGGACTCAAAACAGCGACATCTATCGCGAAAAATGAGATTTTAATTTTTACCGATGCCGACTGTGAAGTAGATAAAAATTGGCTTAATTCTTATAACAATTATTTTTATGAGAATACGGCAATGGTTGTAGGTTATTCACCTGAAATAAATAAAAATTCTTATACAAATTTCGCTCAGAAAGTTCCGGCTTTAATTTTCTCATCTACAATTGGATTAGGAGTTCCTTTTAGTTGTGTTGGGAGAAATTTTGCCTTAAAACGAGCTGTCTTTTCCAAAATTGGCGGTTATGAAAAAATCAAAGGGATTTCTTCCGGTGATGATAAAATGATGCTAAATTTGGTAAAAAAATCAGGTTATAAAATTAAGTACAATGCTGAAGCACCGGTAAAAACCTTTCCGGTATCCGGTGAAAAATATCGCCAACAACAAAAGCGAAGATATGGAAAACTTCATCAATCGAGTTTAGGATATAAACTCTTATCAATCCTAATATTTATTTTTTACATCTATCTTCCAATTAAATCAACAACAGAGATTTTACCAATTCTAAGTTATATTTTTTCAGCATGGTTTTTATGGAGCTCTTTTATTTACATTCACAAAGAAAAATTTAAATTGAGCGAATATATTTTTGTTATTATCCATCCTTATTGGATGATTTTTTATTCTATTATTGGGAATTTCGGGAAAAAATGGCAATGGAAATAAATAAGAAAAAATTACGTTGGGGATTGCAAATTTTTTCATCCATAATAATTCTTTATTTTATTTTGAAGAAAATACATCTTCAGGAGATAGTCGGAAATTTGGAGAAAATTCCAATTTCACTAATAATATATTTATTTTTTTGGATGTTAATAAAATCCGGATTTCAACTTTTAAATTGGTATCATTTTCTTAAATTAAATAAAAAATACAGAACAAACAAATCGGAGATAATAAAGACTTTTTTTATTGGAAATGCTCTGAAATTTGCACTTCCGGGTGGTTATGCAACTTTTGGGAAAGCTTTCTTTTTAAATAACAGCAAAAAGGACTCGTTTTTATCGGTAGCTTTTGAAAAATTCATTCTTACTTGGGTTAATTTATTATCTTTTTTAATTGGCTTATATTATTATTTTGATGAATTTTCAAGAATTTACGGATTAATCATATTAGTAATATTTTTCATTTTCCCATTCCTAATTCCTTTTTTAAAAAGATTCTATTCTAAGGATAGCCATGTTGCCTATTTTGAACAATATAAAAGCAAAATATCAACAACGATTTTCCTACAAATAGTTCAAAAATTAATCGCAATTTATCAATATTATTTACTTTTAAATTTCTTTGGAAAAATAACATTTATAAAAAATATGATGGCTTCATTTATCGTTTTAGGCTCAAATTTAATTCCAATAACTATTTCCGGTTTAGGATTACGTGAAAGCTTTGCGATGAATATTTATCCTAAATATGGAATTTCTGCGGAAACAGCGGTATCGGTTTCATTAATTATATTTTTCATAAACAACGTCATTGTTGCATTACCAGGTTTATATTTTATCATAAAAAAAACAGAGCATTAAATCTGCTCTGTTCCTGCGTAGATGTGCTATGTATTTTTTAGGAGAAAAACATTAACCACCAAAAGTTAAGCCAATTGAATATGTCGGACCGTCCATTTTTGAATCAGGATTATTGCTAATTTCAATTTTGCTACCGTTTAATTTTGTTTCCCAGCCATTTGAACTATAACCTTTTAAATATCCTACTTCTGATTTAATTCCTAACCAGCTCAAAATCTTATATTCCAGAGAAATTTTAGGATGAACGATCCAACTCGTTTGTTTAACAGTTAAATGATTTTCATGGCTGAAGGCATTTGAATATTCATCATTCAAATTTGACCAATCAATTTGAGGATTATCAATATTGTCATCGTGATATTTTTCGGTAATCATAATTGTAGATTTCCCACCACCAAAATCCAATCCGAATCCGGTAACAAATCGTCTGGAAATTCCGATTTTTTTGACTAAACTGGCTCCAATAAATTTAATATTTAAGGAATAATCTCTTTTAAAATTAGCTGTAACTGCACCATTTTCATCATAAAAAACTCTTTGAACATTTATTGAACCTTGTTTTTTATACCATTGTCCGGTAAATCCTAAAAAGATATTTCTTCCTACTTTACCTTCAGCAGTAAAACCATTCATTAAAATCCCTGAATCATCTATAGAATTAAATTGTAATCCGGTAAGTAAGTCATCAATATCCGTTAAATTCTTCATTTTTGCATAGGTTGGATTCCAATAAAAATTGCCACTTCCCACATAAACTTCATGTCTCCTATATAAACCTTTTTCGGAAGAATCATTTTTTTCAATAAAAAGTTTTGCTTCAGCAGTTTTTCTGCTTCCATAAACAAAGTCCATATTTATTATTTTACCATTTCTAAAAATACTGAATACAGATTTATCGCCACTGTAATGTCGTCTAATTATTTCCGTAAATCGTTGATCATCAATAACATTTAGGCTATCTATGGAAATAATTATATCATTTTTAAAAAGTCCTTGTTTTGCTGCCGGCGAATTTTTAACAACACCGGAAATAACAATACCATAATTGTACGGATAATTTTGAGCTCTTGCAAAAGCCATTGAAAGTGACTTTGTATAAACCCCCATATAAGCGGATTGCTTAATCTGATTTTCTTTTTTATCCGTTTTTACTTTTACCCTAACGGTTTTTTCTGCAAACATCATTGAGAAAAATGCTGCAATTATTATCATTAAAACTATTTTCTTTTTCATAATAAACCTCCAAAGTTTTAATTTTTATTAAAGCAATGTTTGTTCCAATAATTTAGGGCTAATATTTCAATTTATCGACATTATTCTTTAAATAATTGTATTTAATCATAACTTTCCATATCATAATGATATATTTCAATACTTTGTTTTGATGATTCTGAACAATTCCCGCAACAATTTTAAGCTAACTCTAAGATAAAATTAGATTTTTTGATTTAATGAGAAGTAGGCAATTATGCAAAATTTCTTAAAAAATCATATTGAATAAAATTTCTATTTTGATTTTCTCTTGACTGGATTAGCTTATATAAGTTAGGTAAATTTAGAAATATAAGGAGGAAAATTTGAAATCATCAAAAGAATCTAAAATCGAACAAAAAATTCTCGCATTATTATTTGGAAAAGCGAAAGAAATATGTGAATATATTTTTAAAGATAAAGAAATCCATTATCTGCAAGAATATGCAAACACAGTTTCGATAAAACGTCTCGGATATAATGATCATGGACCTGTCCATATGAGGCAGGCAGCTTTAAATGCTATCAGAATATTCATTTTGCTTCATGATGCAGGAATAAAATTCAGTTTGGAAAAAGAAGAAGTCGGAACTACCGAAGATAGTCTTTCCGGTGTAATTATTGCAGCTTTGTTGCATGATTTAGGAATGTCAGTAAGTAGAGATAAACATGAATTTTCATCGTTACTTTTGTCATTACCTATTATAGACAGAATTTTGAAAAAATTTTATCCCAAAAATTTGGAGAAACAAACTATTTTGCGTTCGTTGATAAGTGAAGGTATTTTAGGACATATGGGTACAATCAAAATAAATTCTCTCGAAGCCGGTTTAATTTTACTTGGTGACGGTTGTGATATGCAAAAAGGTAGAGCCAGAATTCCCATTCTAATTGGAAATCATCCGCAGAGAGGCGATATTCATAAATATTCTGCCGATTCTATCCTAAAAGTAACCATTTCAAAAGGTGAGGAAAAGCCGGTCAAAATTGATATTTTAATGGAATCCACAGTAGGATTTTTCCAAATTGAAGAAGTATTGATTCCTAAAATTAATTCCAGTCCGTTAAAATCTTACATTGAATTAGATGGAACGGTAAAAAATTCAGAAACAAAACGTTACTTCTAAAAAAATTCCCGAGTTGACTTGTCACATAAGTGATAAGTTTTTCTCGAAGGGAAATTTAAAATTGTCTTTTCACGAAAAAATAACTTTCCATACTACTTTGATCAACTAAAGAACCTCCGATTTTAATTTGAAGATAGAAATTTTGTATTCTTGTTTTCAAAAGCATAAAGGCAAATAAATTATCTCCTCGACAAATGCGATTTTGCATAATTCCGCTGACATTATTTTCATAAACATAATGCAAAACACTCCCGTGGGTAGCCGTAATTCTAAAATTTGCTGATGCTTGTTTTCTTTTAAATTCAAGTTGCTGATAAGCCAAGAACCCTGATTTATATTTCTTTTCATCCGCAATTTCTTCACTGACATATTCAATTCTGTTTTTCCAATTACAAGATTTTCCTAATTTTTTGATAAGATTTATTCGGTACAAATTTCGATTAATATCACGTATTTTAGAAATCTCATCCAGCGTAGATTTTTTCTCTCGTAATTTTCTTTGGAAGGTAAAATCAATTATATTTACTTTTTTCAGAATTGTCAATTTACCAAAAATTTCAGAACCAAAAGTGGGAAGTTTTTCTAAATATCGAGAATTAGGAAATTTCCACAAATCAGAATAAAAATCAAATTTAACAACTCGGTCGGGAAAATATGAAAAGCCATAATATAAACCTCTTTCATTGCCAAAATTTGTTGATTGAGCCGCAAAAGGATGACCGTGCCAGCTCGGAAAATTTTTATCATAATTTCTAAATAGTATCAAATTAGAATATTTTTCTTCTGTATATTTTCCTATAAGAATACCTGCTTTTTTGGAATTTACAAAAGATATTTCTGATGAAAATCGGTAATTTTTAAAATGTAATTTAATCTGATTGGAAAGATATAAGTTATTTTTTTCATAATTTGTATTCTTAAAATTATGATCAAAATTTTCTGAATTAATTAGAAATCCACACTCAATATTTTTTTTAGAAAAATTAAGAATTGTTCCTATATTTTGGTTTACAACCGAATTTTTTTTCTTGAGATTTTTGTGATAACCGGTATAATCGAAAGAAGTAATTTGATTATCTTTCAAATTTGCGTCAATACCTGTTTTGGAATAAAAAGGAATGAGGGAAAAGTTTTTATACTTTATAATAAAGGTTCCTCCTTCCAAATCCCACATTTCAAAAGTAGAGTTGTACGGAGCTATTGTGCGTCCTTTTTTCAAGGGAGTTGTAGTTGCTTCGGAACTTTTTGACATTCCTAATTTTGGTGCGAAACAAATCCCTTGCCCGAAGAATAACCGATATTTTCCAACGATTAATTTATTTAAAACAGATTCTGGCGAATGATAATAAAGATAATATGAATAAAAATCTAAGGCATTTGATTCACCGGCATCTTTCTGATTTATGAAACCAAGTTGAAATTTATTATTAGTATATTTTAGAGAGTTATAAAATTTCACAGAAGATATCTCCTCTGTTTTTTCTTTATAAGATACTCTAAATTTATCTTCATATTTTTTTTGAATATTTTGTTTTGTGAAAGAAATATATGGTAGAATCCTCTCAATTGTAATTTTGTTTATCCCAATTTTAACCAGTGTTTTTTTGTTTCGGATTGTTTCTTTTTCCCTAAATTTCAGGATTAAATCAATATCATTATCAGATAACCAAGGAAGTTTTTTTAACATTTTTGGCGATGAATTGTTAATATCTAAAGGTTTACTTTTCAATTTTTCCAAAATTGCTGCTAATTCTGTTTGATGAAAAGTTTCTTCTTCCCGAGAAAATAATGCATCTTCAGATTCGTTGGAATAAAGAAAATCATTTACTCCAACTATTAGAATAAATACCAGGCTAAAAATTATAACCGATTGATAACGCATGGGTTAAATCCAATTCTTGATGTGTTCTTATTCCGTAAATTATATAAATTTTTTGCAAATGAAAAGTCATGCCCATTCCAAATCTATCCGGCAAATATTGATATGATGAAATTAAGGTGAGGTATTTCGAAAATTCCTGAGCTAATCCAATCCTAAAAGAAAAATCAAAAGAATTTTCTTTGAAAAGACCAACGCTGATTTTCGTGTTTTTCGTAATTTTATAAGAATTTTCAAGGTTAATTTCCATCTCTTTATCATCTGATTTCAATAAGGAAATTTTGTTTATTGAAAATTGAGAAGCCCAATTGTTTTGCTCGGTTTTTATCCCAAATGATAGAGATGATGATTTTTCTTCCTTTGAATTTATTTTAGTTGAGATATAAGAAAAAGAAGTGCCGAAATGTATCATTAATATTTTTTTTGAAATTGCGAAATTTGCCGTATTTTCTTTGTAAATAGGATGATTGAGCGAACTGATTCCAAGCCCGAAATTCATAAACTTAAATTGTTTTCCAATATCTAAAGAATAGAAACAAAGATCTTTATCCGAATATAATTCGAGATAAGAAGTTTCCACAGAATTGGAAATAATCGCCGGGCAAATTTTTTGATTTGATGGTGAATCCTGTAATAACAATAATGAATTGGCTGAATTCAACGCTGCTGAAATCGGCAAAGTGTTGTAAGTTGCGTAAATGTATCCACTACTAAACAATAAAATAAATAGAAATACCCTTTTGATAAAAACCTCCCGTTTTAATTTAGACTTATATGTTTCTCCATAATTCTTACAGCATTTGTGGCTGCTCCAACCCGAATATTATTTGCGACATTCCAAAAATTTATTGAATGATTATCAAAACCAATTCTTAATCTTGAGACATGACTTGCATCCGAATTAACGATATCCAACGGCGTAATTATTTCATTTTCATGAAAGACAACCGCGTCGGAATTTAGTAAAATTTGCTTAACCGATTCTAAAGATACTTCTTCTTTGAATTCGCAGAAAATAGATTCTGAATGTCCATAACTTACCGGTACTCTGACGGTTGTTGCTGAGACTCTAATATTTCGATCACCAAAAATCTTTACAGTTTCATTTTGCATTTTCATTTCCTCTGAAGAATAACCGTTTTCTAAAATCTCGCCAATTATAGGAATAACGTTCAAATCAATTTTTTTGGGGAAGATAGTATTTCCGGATTTACCTTTCCTTTGATTTTTCATTTCTTCCAAAGCCGAATGACCTGCTCCGGAAACAGCTTGATAAGTTGAAACAACAATTTTTTTCAAACAATATTTTTGATGAAGTTTATTCAAAGCAAGAAGCATTTGGATTGTTGAGCAATTCGGATTCGCAATAATCCCGCGATAATTTTGTAACAACTGGCCGTTTATTTCAGGAATAATTAGCGGAATTTCAGCTGAACTGCGAAAAGCGGAAGAATTATCAATAATGACATTTCCATGTTCAGCAGCAATTGAGGCATATTTTTTGGAAACCGAACTTCCTGCGGAAAACAAGAGATAATCATATTTTTTCATCATAGAATCTTTTGTTAATTCTTGAATTACAATTTCATTTTCATTAAATTTAATTTTTTCACCGGCTGATCTTTTGGATGCAAACAAACTCAATTTTTCAATTCCAATTTTATGTTCTTCCAAAACTCTAATCATCATTCGACCAACTTCTCCGGAAGCTCCGACAATTCCAATATGCATTTTATCTCCTAATATTTGATATTTAATTCTTTCAACTTTTGGTAAATTCTTTGCCGTGTTAATTTAGATATTTTGGCAGCATTGGTGATATTTCCATCACATTTTTTTAATAATGATTTAAAATAATGGCGTTCAAAATTCATTTTTGCTTCAATGTATTTATCCGAGCCCAAATTAAAATCATCGGATTTTTTTATGATATAATCCGGTAAATCTTCCGGCATTATTATTCTTTCGGAAGACATTACTGCTGCATGTTCAACTACATTTTGCAATTCCCTGACATTCCCTTGCCAATTTTCTTTTTGAAGTAATTCAATTGTTTCGTGAGAAAAATTATGCTCGGGAAGGTTGTTGTTTTTTAGAAATTTCTGAAGAAAATGTACAGCCAGCAGTGGAATGTCGTCAACTCTTTCCCGAAGTGGCGGGACAACAATTCGGACAACATTTAATCGATAATAAAGATCTTCTCGAAAATTATTCTCGGTAACTTCTTTTTCTAAATGGCGATTTGTGGCGGCAATTATTCTGACATCAATCGGGATATCTTTATTATCTCCGACTTTTCTAATCTTTTTTTCTTGAAGAACGCGAAGAAGTTTTATTTGAAAAGAAGCAGATGTTTCGGCGATTTCATCAAGAAATAAAGTTCCGTGATTTGCTTCTTCAAAAAAACCTTTATTATCATTTGTAGCTCCGGTAAAAGAGCCTTTTGCATGTCCGAAAAGTAATGATTCCAATAGTGATTCGGGAATTGCCCCACAATTAATCGGGACAAATTTATTTTTACTTCTAAGGCTATTTTCATGAATCATTTGGGCAACCAATTCTTTACCGGTTCCGGTTTCTCCTTCAATTAAAACGGTGATATTCAAATTAGCAACTTTCTTAATCAAATCAAGGATTTCCAATATTTTTTTAGATTTCCCGATAATATTTTTCCGTTTTAAATTCATCGAAAGTCGTTCTTTAAGCAGAATATTTTCTTGTTGTAATTCTGAAGAACCAATTGCTTTTTCGATTAAAACCGGTAGCAATTCAATATTCATTATTGGCTTTTCCACAAAGTCAAAAGCTCCGGATTTCATTGCTTTTACCGCCATATTTACGGTGGCTTTACCGCTCATTACAATAATAGGAATCATCGGATATTTTTTTTGAAGCTCTTCGATAAATTCCAAATCCTGAATTTTTGGCAAAACCAAATCCGTCAGAATACAGTCAATTTCATTTTTTTGAAGTTCATTTAAACCATTTTCTCGAGAAACTGCTGTAACAACATTGTATTTTTCTCCAATAATTCTTTCACAAATTTCTAAAGATTCAAGTTCATCGTCGATAATTAAAACTGTTTTATTCATTATGTTTCCATATTTTTTTTAGGTAAATAGATTGTAAATTTCGTTTTTCCATTTTGAATTGAAACGCACTCAAGTTTCCCACCTAAATTTTCTATAGTTTGTTTTGAAAAACTTAAACCCAAACCTCTTGAAATCTTGTTAATTGAGGTTTTGGTTGTAAAGAACGAATCAAATATTTTATCCAAATTTTCAGGCAAAATGCCAGGTCCGTTATCCTCAACTGAAATTAAAATATATTCCTCATTTTGTGAAGTTTGAATTGTTATTTCTCGCTCATTTTGCTCCTTAACCGCATCAACTGAATTTGAAATAAGATTTGTTAAAGTTTGATTTATATCACCATAATATCCGTAAAAAAAGGGTATTGTTTTGTCTAAAATAATTTTTTTATTAATATTATTTTTGAAGAACAAATTATGATTCCAATAAGAAATTTCGGCATTAACAATTTCATTAATATTATTTTTTTGTTTTTTAGATTGGATTTGGTTATTCATTCTTAACATTAAAGATTTAATAATTTCGGTCATTCTTTCACCGTTTTTCATTATCTTTTCGAAGTCATCATCATCTGGATATTTTCTGCGAATTAGTTGAGTATAGCCCATAATATTGTTAAGTGGAGAATTCAAATTGTGTGATATTCCTTCAATTAAAAGACCTAATTCCGCAAGTTTCGTTTTTTTGTCCAATTCTAATTTCAAAGCAAGTTTTGTTTTTTCATCATTTTTTTGTTGAGAAATGTCAGTTAGAATTCCTGAATAATAGAGGTTATCTTGAATCGTAAATTTATCCAAAAAAAGATGATAAAATCTGTCATTAAAAACATATTCTTTGGCTTTGACAGGAATTTCGCTTTTATTAAGATTAAATAACTCAAAGATATTCAGACCTTTGGCACAATCGACATTCAACAATTCCTTCAATATTGGATTAGTAAGATTTATTAAACCTTTTTCATCAGCTTCAAAAAGACCTTCTTTGATATTCCAAACAATTTCTTCATATTTTTTTTGATTAGTGTAATGTTTCCTAAAAGAGTGTAGAATTTTATTTGTGGAATTAACCATTAATTCAAGATGAGGATAATTATCAGTGAGTAAATATTCCGAATTAATGGGATTTTGTGCTATTTTATCCATATCAAAAGATAGTTTTTCGACCGGACTCATCAAAAAATTCGCAACAAATTTAGCATAGATTATGGACAAAATAATTGAAATGGCGATAATGAAAATACCAATTACCCAATAAGTCATATATAATGAAGTAAATAAAGATTTTGATAATGATATTTTAAGCACCCCGATCGGTTGACTAAAAATATCAGAAATCAAGGAATAAATACCAATTTCTTTATTGTTTTCATAAATAGATAAATTTTCTTTTTTAATCTTATTCTTTTTTAGAAAGCTATAATCAAATTTATTATTTTTAATTAAATGGATTATTTCAAAATTAACATCTTGCAAAAAAGAAATGTTTAAATTTTTTGTATTAAATTCTTTTAGTAAAAGAATGCCTTTATTTTTTTCCTTTAAAGCAGCAACGCGATAAATTTTAGAATTACTCATAAAATAACCGGTATTTTGATTTTTCTTCAATATTTCCTTAATTGCATTCATATTTAATATATTATTTTTAGAAAAAATCTTTCCATTGTTTAGATAGCTGTAGCCGTCTAAATTTTCATCATTAAGAAAATCAATAGTGTTTTTATCATCATAATCTTTAATCCTTTTCAGCGTTCTGGCTGCTTCAACATTAAAATTAGACAATTTATCTTGTTCTTTGTTTTTTAATTCAATTAGCAATCCGTTAAGAATTTTAGAATTTGTACTGTAAAATATTTTTTTAGAAAAAAAAGCACTCAAAACAATCAAAGAAACTACCGGAATTATTAGAACAAAACTAAGAAAAACAGCTGCTCTATCTTGCAATTTTGTTCTGACAGAATTTTTCCGAGACATTATTTATTGATTATTTATTATTTTAGAATCCAATTTTTCAAAAGATTTTCGCGATTCATTAATCTGAAATTTTATATCTTGTTTTTCTTTTTCTCTATCATAAATATTTTTCAGAATATGAGCTTTAATAATAATTAGTAATTCTTTAGATTTAACCGATACTTTTTCATAACCCGCTAAATATCTAATCCCTAAAACCCAAGGAGGTAAATCTTTTAGAATAGGAATACCTTTCCGAACGTGTTGTTCGTCTTTAACAGTTAATCCGCCGACAACAGTTTCTTCGCCATCATACAAAATTTTCTGAGTTTTTGTCTCCGATATTTTTACTACCGTACTTACTACAGATGGTGAAGCCGTACTTCTTTGAGCATCAATTGACATTTGGATAAATTTCTTTCCTTTGCTGTCAATTTTAACAACAGGAATTACTTTGATAATTGTTCCGGCACTAAAAAACGCATCGGTAGTATTTCCATCTTTATCAGTAGTTTTAATTGAAAAATTTTCTCCATCGTGAATATAACCTTCATTTCCTGATAACACGGTTATTTGCGGAGTAGAAATTACGTGTCCTTTTCCCTTAGCTTCAAATGCTTTAAAAATGGCATTTACATCAACTGTCCCGGAAGCTGTTTCAAAGGATTTTTTATAAATAAGAGAGAAAATGTTTTGGGTAACGAGATTAGTTGTATTTAAGTTTGAATTGATATTTACTTTTCCATTTGTCAAAGTTGACCAATCGATACCTAATTCATTTAAGATATCAGAATCAGCTTCAAAAAAAGTAAGCTGAATTAAGACTTCATTTTTATTAATACTTTTTTCTTCTGTTGCGATTTTAGTTTCACCTTCTTTAATATTAGCGGATACATCTTTAATTAGATACATATTATTTTTAATTTCAGTTTGCAAACCGGCAGCAGTAATAATATTTTTCAAGGCAATTTTCCAATATAATTTATCTATTGAAATCCCGATTGGTTCATTATAATCAGATAAATTTACTAATTGAAGATTTTGTTTTTTAATAAACGGACGGAATAATTCAATGGCAGTTTTAAATTTAATATCAGACCTCAAAGATACTAAATCCGTGCCTTTCAAATTACGGACATCTTTCCCGTATAAATTCATTAACAAAATTATTGATATTATAGTAATTATTATTTTCTTCATAATTTCTCCTTCTCAAGGTTAATGACATCAGTTTTTTCAATATACATATATTGTTTTTCCGTTAACCCATATCTATTTATCTTGAAAATCACTCTTTGTTGTCTCCAATCGATAAAATCAAGCTCGCCATATTTTACTTTATCACCAATTTTTAGTGAAGAAATAAGGCCTGTTTGTAAATCTTTAATAAATGCCTGAGCATCTGTCAAAGCGACTAATTGAGCCATATTAATATCTAATAAAGATGTAAATAAACTGTCTTTCGGAAGTATTGGTGAATGAATTCTAGGATAAAACGGATTAAATTTAAGATGTCTTTTGTGCAATTTTGCAATCTTCGGAATCTCATTATTATTTGCTTTTGAGTAATATGATAAAATTTCAAGCGAAAATTCAATTTTCCCGCGTTTATCAGCATCTAAAGCATTTAAGGCAATTGATTCAATAGTATAGAATCTTGGTTGGCGTTCGAATTGATCTAAGAAATTATAAATTTGATTAAGATAAGCTTTCCCGGTCAAAACGTATTTATTGAATTTTACTGATTTATCAACTTTAACAACTCCGGAATCAGAAAGAGCAAAATCAAAATGCATATAATTTGAATATCTATCGGTTAAATTAAAAAAATAATTTAAGGATAAAGTCGGAGAATCTTTTTTAGGGATTATTTTATTGTTAAGACTGCTTTCTTCTTTAATTTTCTTGTATTCTTTTTTAATCTCATCAAAGGCAACAATTTTATTTGAAATAGTCTGAAGTTTTTGGACATATTTCTTTTTCTGGATTTTTAGGATATTTTCTTTATGTTTGACCATTCTAATCACGAAAAATTCCGAGATAAATAAAATAACCAAAATTACAGATAATATGATCAAATTTAACTTATTTTTACTAATACCACTATAATAGGAAGCTTCAATTTTATACTCGTTTTTAAATTTAGATGATTTTGGTTTCGTTGTTTTCCCATCATCTTTTTTCCCAAAAAGAGACAAAACGATTATTAAAATAATTGTTATTATTGCGACAATGATTAGTACGGTAACATTCATTAATCTGTACCCAATCTTTGTAATTTTTTAGTTGCAATTTCCGCTAAAACGCTAGTTGGATATTGTTTTAGCAACTGATTCAAAAACTCTTTAGCAGCCACAAAATTATTAAGTTTAATTTCACAATTAGCTGACATCAAAAGAGCATCAGGAAGTTTCCGTTTATTTATTTCAATAACACGACTAAATACATTTAACGCTTTTTCATATTCAGTTAATTGATACAAACATTCTCCCGTAAAATATTTAGCATTAATAATTTTATCAGTTTTACTGTTATTCATATATTCGGTAAATTCAGATAAGGCGACATCATATTTTTGATTTCGATAATCCGCTAATGCTTTATCGTATAAATCCTCAATATTCTTTAATTTATTACTTTTGGATTTTATATTCTCCACTTTTTTAGACGTCGTGCTTTTAATTTTAGTAGATGTTACCGATTCTGTTTTAGTGTATATTTTTACCTTAGATTTATGACTTAATTTTTTCTCAAACAAAGCATCAGCTCTTTTTGTTTTGATTGGATCCGGCATTCCAAAAGTTATCTCAAAGTTCCAAACCGTATAACCTTCAATTTCATTCTCGTGTAATTTTTCAATTTTCGAATTTGGAAACATTTTTGAAAATTTGATAACGTTACTTCGGAGAGTAGTTTGTCCTTGGACGACAAAATTATTTGTGCTTAATTTATGTAAATTTGTAATCCAGCTTACAGAATTTTCGCCAACCGTATTTGACATTTTTTTCAAAATATAATGCCATTGATTTTGATCAGTTACAATTTCCGAAACTTGTTTCATATTTGTTTTTATTTGAGAAATTTTATTTTCTAACAATGCAATTGAATCCACAATTGTTTTTTTGGTATCAATCTTTCTTTTGATATTCATAATTTCCATTTGTGTATGTCGATTGATATTGTTCAACTGAAAATATTCATTTATCCCGAACAAACCTGTGAGTAAAATTATTACAAGAACAACAAATCCGGGGAAATTCAAAGAAAAAATATTTTGCTGCTCAAGTAATTTTTTGGGTAAAAAATCAACAGGCAACAAAGTTGGATCTTTAGGATAAACACCGGCAATTGCTAACATAATAGGAATAATATAGGCAGTGTAATTCTCAGGATTATAACGAACATCGTTATCCATTATTCGCAAAGGTAATAATCTTTCAATCTTACATTCAGGTTCAACAGCCCTCAAAGTCTCGATTCTTTCAGTTGTAATATCTTCACCGCATAAAAATATATGATCAAGATTTGGAATTTCATGATGAGATTTCTCAAGCAATAATCGACTATAAAGCGTGTTAATTATTTCAGGAGATTTAGTTGTTTCATTCACAATCGGGAGAATCTGGAAAGAGTTATATCCTTTCATAATAATTATTCTCGAATAATCAATTCCAACATAAAAAATTGCACTTATCTCATCATCTCTAATTTCATAATTCCAGCGAACAGCATTTAATAGAGCAACTTCATCGGTTTGGATTTTGCCAAAATTAAATTTTCTTTTTGGATGAAATTGGCTGATACTAAGGATATTTTCCAAAAGAAACATTTTATCTTCATGCTTTATTCCCACAATTTCATCTTCATTTAGGGGATAATAAGAATAAATTGCCGATTTGGAATTTTCTTCATTAAAGACCGAATATAATTCTTTTATAATTGCTTTCTTGCTCTTTTTAACAGGTGCGGGGATTGTTTTATAAGAAACGTTTGAAATATCTAAATTTAAACTTATTTTTCCTTCATGAACTTCATTTTCTTCAAAAAAAGATTTTAAATTTTCTAACTCAGTTACATCAATTTGTTCTATTTCAGGACTATCTTCATCGGAATTATTCTCTTCTTTAGGTGTATCATCCCAAGAAAAGTCATTAGGAGATTTTTCTTCTTTTGTCTCATCACCGAATCCCAAACCGGAAAGAAAATCATTATCAAAAGCATTTTCATCATCTTTTTCTTTTTTGGAAATCTCAGTTTTATTTAAATTAAGCAATGTAATTACATCTTTTTCAACTGAAAAAGTTGCTAACTTAATTACATTCCCGTCTTGATAAATACCAACTGTTTTTTTAATTTTATCCATTTCTATAACTATCTATTTCTGTAATATTCAATTAATTCAAGCAAACGTTTTTTATTATTGGAATACGCAATTGCATTTTCCATCGATATTTTTTTTCTTAAAAACAGCCTGAAAAGATCCTGTTCCAGAGTAATCATTCCATAATCTTTTCCTTCTGTAATCATCTGATAAATCTCTCCGATATTATTATTAACTATCGCTGCACTGACATACGGAGTAACATGCAAAACTTCTTTAGCTAACACTAATTTTCCATTTAAACCGGGAACCAATTTTTGAGAAATCACTATTTTTAAAACATCTGCCAATCTATTCCTAACTCGATTTTGTTCTTCCGGAGGACACTCGGCAATAATTCTATGGACACTTTCCGCAGCAGAACTTGTATGCAAAGTAGAAAAAACCTTGTGCCCGCTATCTGTTGTTTCCAAAACAGTAATAATTGTTTCCGGATCTCTCATTTCTCCTACAACAATTATATCCGGATCTTGTCGCAAAGCCTCGATTGCACCTTGTTTAAACGAAAGTGTATCTTTACCTACTTCTCGATGCCTGACAATAGATTTTTTTGATTTATGGAAATACTCAATAGGATTTCCGATAATTATTATATGAGCATAATTTTGCTCATTATTCATATCAATAATTGAATCCAAAGTTGTACTCTTGCCCGAACCGGTAATTCCGGTAACTAAAATCAATCCTCTTTTTTCATAAGCTAAATTAAATTTATTTAAGATTTGTTTTGAAAATCCATAAGAATTGATGTCAAAAGGAGTTGAATTTATTCGTCTAAAATTGATTGCCAAAAAATCCATGTCCATATAAGCATCAGCTCTAAATCTTTGATATTTCCCGTTGAGTAACATCTTATAAGAAAAATCCGTGTTTTGATTAAACATAATTTTATCTATTTGACGCTGAGTTAATATACTCACAATTATAGCGGTAGCCTCATCTAAATCTATTTCAGGAAAGATACTTGCAGGTTTTTTATTCCCCGAAATTCGATACCAAATTTTTCCATTGGTTCCGACTCCACCCATATCCAAATCCGAAGCTTCTATTTTAACCATATATTCTAGAAAATCATGGATTTTGGATCTTGCTTCTTTGCCATAATTTTCATTATTATCCAATATTGAAGAGACGGAACTAATCCTATCAACACCTTGAATATGAGAAGGAATCTGATCTAATTCATTTTTAAAACTTAACATTATTGATATTCCTTAATCAGAGATTTCACCATTTCTCTTCTTTCATAATCAGGATACATTTTCAGCACTCTATTTAATTCCAATAAAGATTGTTCTTTTTTATTTTGCTTAAAATAAATTATCCCTATTTTTACTTGAGCATCGGGAGCTTTTGAAGATTTCGGATAATAGTCTAAAACATTTTGGAATTCATCTTTTGATTTTTCAAATTTATTTTGACTATAATAACATTCTCCAATCCAATATTGAGCATTGGGAGAATATTTATTTTTAGGGTATTTAAGTAAAAATTCTCGGAAAAGGGAAAGAGCTTTCGAATAGTTTTTCTTCCTATAAACGCCCATTCCATTATTATAAAGAATTTCTGATTTAGATTTTTTATTTGCAACTTTTTCCTTTTTTAAATGATAAATTTGATTTTTTAAATCTATCTGAATTTCTTGTAATTTGTTTACTTGAAGACTTAGTGAATCAAATTTAATTTCCATATTATTGATTTTATTTAAGAGTAGTTGATCATACTTTTTATTTGCTTGAGAAATATTTTTTTGTTCTTCAATATTTTTATGAAAAAGAGAATCTTGTTTGGAAATATTATTGCTGTTTTGTTTAGTAATTTCTTTTACCTGAGCCATATCTTTATTACTAACGCAACCGGCAAATAAAAAAATAAAAAAAATAAAGCCAAAAACATATTTTTGCAAATTATCACTCCTCTTTCCCAATAATTATAAATATTTTAATTTCTTTTTTTTATCTACATCTGTCAAGCATATTTAACAACAACCTTTAGTATCCGACAAATTATTTTTATTTTTACACTATCATAAGAAGATTTTAATGCAAAATTAAGAGTTCAACCTACTTCAAAAAATTAAAATCATTTTATCTTTGACTCAATCAACTTCCTTATTTTTGAGTAACTAAACCCTTTTCTCATCATAAAATTTATTATCTTTTCTTTTCTTTTTCTAATATCATCAAAATTATTGTATTTCCGTAGAGCTTTGTCAAAATTAGTGTTTAATATTGCATTTTCATCTTCTACTGAATATTGAAAATCAAGATTTTTATCAATTAAATCAGGATTAACGTGTCGCATAAATAATGACGTCTTTATCTCTTTTTTACTTTTATTCTTAGATATTTTTGAGCGAATAAAAACATCAACGAATCTCTCTTCATTTAAATAATTCATATTAATTGCTATTTCTATAAATTTGTTGATAACGTTATTCGGAGCATGAATTCTTTTCAAATATTCTTTAGCTTCCCACTCCGAATGCTCCCGCAATATTAAAAAATCGCAAAATCTATTCCAAAGATATTTATGAATTATCTTATCCAATTCTCGATATTTTTCTTCATCAATAGATATCTCAATTACATCTTTTTCAAATAAATATCTCTCAACGATAAAAAAGAGACTTTTCTTTGGCAAAAATCCTAAGAAAGTCTCTTCATTATAAATATCGTATATTATTTTTTTATTTTTTTGCTTTTGAATCCGCAGGTTTTTCACTTTCAGGGCTTTCCGTTAAACCAATAGCAACTTTTACTTTGTTCAAAATTTCCTCATATTTATCAGGATTTTCTTCTAAGAAAGTTAGTACTTTATCTGAACCTTGACCTAAACGAGTTTCTCCGTAAGAAAACCAAGATCCGCTCTTTTTGACAATATCATTTGACACCGCAAGATCAATTAATATTCCTATTTTTGAGATTCCTAATCCGAAAATAATCGGAAAATCTACTTTTTTGAAAGGTGGAGCAAATTTATTTTTAACCACTTTAACACGAGTAATGCGTCCAATAATATCAGCACCACTTTTTGTATCTTTAATAGATCCGGCACTTCTAACTTCTAATCTCATGGAAGAATAGAATTTTAAAGCAACACCACCGGTTGTAACTTCCGGATTAACGAAAGCCGGCACTCCAATCTTCATCCTAATTTGATTAATAAAAATAACCGCAGAATTTGATTTACTGATAATTCCCGTTAATTTTCTTAAAGCTTGAGACATTAATCTTGCTTGTAACCCAACATGAGTATCGCCCATTTCTCCGTCGATTTCAGCTTTAGGAACTAATGCTGCAACTGAATCCACAACTATTAAATCAACCGCATTACTTCTAACGAGAGCTTCTACGATTTCCAAAGCTTGTTCGCCACTATCCGGTTGTGAAATCAACATACTATCAGTATCAACACCGATTTTTCTGGCATAAGACGGATCGAGGGCGTGTTCAGCATCAATAAAGGCAAAAACACCATCTTGCTTTTGGCATTCCGCTCCGATATGTAAAGCCAAAGTTGTTTTCCCGGAAGCTTCAGCTCCATATATTTCAGTGATTCTTCCTTTGGGAATTCCACCTATACCTAAAGCTGCATCTAAATTTAATGCTCCGGTAGGAATTGATTCTGCTTTTACTCTGGGTTTATCTCCCATTTTCATTATTATTCCGATACCATATTTTTTTTCTAATTGGTTCATTGCTGTCTTTAAAGCTGTTTCTTTACCTTTAACCATTAATAGCTCCTATTTTATTTAATTTAAAAGATTTTATACTTCTGTAGGTTGCACCTTTAGCTGATAAAATACTTTCAAAACAAGTTAATTTTTCAATTTTCAAAGAGTCAAAATCAAATTTAATCCTCTTTATTTCCTCAATATTTTCAAAACCAATTTCTTTTTTAATTCTTGATAAAGTCAAATGAAATTTATATGGTCTTGTTTTTATTTTATATCCTAATGATTGCAAGAATTTGTCCATCAATATTTTCTTAATTTCTATTTTTTGCTTTGCTTCCGAACTAAAAGATATCCAAATAATTTTTGGAGAGTTAATTGGAACAACTTCCAGCTTAGGATTAGAAATAACAAATTGAAAAACATCCTGAAAATTTTCCTCTACAAAATTAAATATCTTAGGCAGATCTTTTTTTTTAATTTCACCAAGAAAATCAAAAGTCAGATGAAAATTATCTTTATCAATAAATCGAATATTTTTTATTTTTTGAGAAAGTAATCGTGCCGAAATTTGAGATTTTATTTTATCAGGAATTTCAAACGCAAAAAAAATTCGCACTAACGTTTATATCCGAAATCCATTAACATCTTCTTGCGAGCAGAAATATCAGAATCAATCTCAACACCTTTTGGCGAAAATCCGTCAATAACACCCAAAACACCGCGACCTTGATCTGTTTGAGCTAAAATAACTTCTACAGGATTTGAGGTTGCACAAAAAATATTCACTACTTCACGGCATTCTTTAATTGCCGGCAAAACATTAATTGGAAAAGCATTACGCAAAATTATCAGAAAAGTATGACCGGCCCCGATGTTTTTAATATTTTCGACAGCTAAATCAATTAATTCTTTATCGGTTCCGTCTTTTCTTACCAAACAAGGTCCGGATGCTTCATTAAAAGCAAGCCCGAATTTAACGCCCGGAACAGAATTAATAATTGCTTCATATAAATCTTCGACAGTTTTAATAAAATGGGATTGTCCAAAAATGATATTAAATTCTTCAGGTAAATTAATTTTTGTTGTTAGTAATTCCATAAAAAATTCTCCTGTTGGTAATTATCAAATTGAAAAAAAAAGACCGCAAAGGCGGTCATAAAAAACTAAATTATACGATTTTTTTAACTTTGTTAGCTTTTAAACAAGAAGTACAAATTTTAATTTTTTTTACTTCACCGTCAATTTCAGTTCGAACACGTTGAAGGTTCGGTTGAAACTTACGTTTTGTTGCATTTAAAGCGTGGCTTCTATGGTTGCCCGTTTGAGCCTTTTTTCCGCAAATATCACATCTCTTTGACATAGCTCACCTTCTCTTTTTTTATTAAAACAAAATTATTAATCCTCTATTATATGGCAAGTATTTTATTTATTATCTTATATTCACCCGAAATTTTTCAAGATAAAATCAATTGCATCTTTTCAGCCAAAACCTTTTTGAATGGTAATTTTTTATAACTTTTCAATTTTTTGGAAAAATATTACCAATGGGAAAAATGAAACAGTATTTTCAATGAAAATTATAAAACAATTCTCAACACAAAAATGTTTATTCTTATGAAAAAATCTCCCTTCAAAAAAGGTGAAAAATATTTGGAAAGAGAGGCGCAAAATCTTGCGTCTCTACTTAAATTTATACATAACTTTTACTAAAGGAAAAGCGATAAAAAGTCCTAAATCCTGATGGAGCGCTCTTACTCCTGCAATATCAAATGCTAATTTTTTACCGCCAATACGAAATC
>JAMOQM010000009.1 GCA_027064005.1 Candidatus Cloacimonadota bacterium
TTCATTACTCTCTCCTTTTCTTCTTTTTTTTTCATATATTAATATGATTCTTCAAAATTGTGTTTTTTGTAATACGTGTCAACATTTTTTAGCATATATGGTTTACATTTTAAAGAGAAACACAATGCAATAAGCTGTTGGTAAATATGAAATTTGCCGTAATTACCGACAAAATGAACAAGATTCACGTTATATTAGTTGAAATTTTTCCTCATTATATTTTATAATATTTTTAAAAAAAATTAAATAATTTAGGACTCTAAAAAAAAATCATAATTTAAAGTATAGTAAGAAGAAAGAAAAGGTTTAAGGTTTAGGTTTAGGGTTTGAGGCAATGTCGATTGTCACATTTTCTTAGATTTTTGTTCAGATAGAAAATAATAATAATGAAGTTGCTAAATTTAGATTTTTATACTTTTCAGTAATTTTTATGTTCATTTTAAATTATCCGTTCTTCTTTTTCTTTGAGGTTTTTTCATTCAAAATTCAAAATTAATAATTCAAATTTTTTTTCTTAATTTCGTGAAAATTTTAGTTGATATTTAAAGTCGAACAATCGGAAGAACTCTCGTTGGTCGTACATTCCGATGTTCTTAAATCACCACCTCTGTCATTCCCGTCCGGCAGCTGCCGGGTCATTCTCGCGAAAGCGGGAATCTCCTTCCGGTGTTCTCTCAACTTCCGAATGTTTGAACGGAGTGAAATCTTCGGAATGTTGAATTTACACCACCAAAGTCGAACAATCGGAAGAACTCCCGTTGGTCGTACATTCCGATGTTCTTAAATTTGTTTGTAACGACTTACAAAGTCGTTGTACTTCTTTCTTTATTTTACTTTTTACTTTTTACTTTTCTTCTTTTTCTTCCTTCTCTTAATTTGTGTTAATTCGTCTTCATTCGCGAAAATTCGTGGTTTCTTTTCATTCAAAATTCAAAATTAAGAATTCAAAATTAATTAAGTTTCTTTCTTCTTTTTTCCTCATTATTCATCATTCATTGTTCATTATTCATTTTGTTTTTAAAGTCGAACAATTGGAAGAACTCTCGTTGGTCGTACATTCCGATGTTCTTAATTTTGTTTGTAACGACTTACAAAGTCGTTGTACTTCTTTCTTTATTTTACTTTTTACTTTTTACTTTTCTTCTTTTTCTTCCTTCTCTTAATTTGTGTTAATTCGTCTTCATTCGCGAAAATTCGTGGTTTCTTTTCATTCAAAATTAACTTACTTTCTTTTTATTTTAAATCTCTTGTCAAAAAAAAAGGCGGTTAGAATTTGACTAAAAATATTAAATAGAGGTAAATTATGGTTAAAGTCGCAGATTACATAACTTTAGAGAGAATTGTATTCTTTAAAAAAGGTTGTAAAAAAGAGAATATTATAAATAAGTTAACCGAACTTGTTGCAACATCAGACAAAGTTAATAACAAAGAGAGTTTCAAAAAAGATATTTGGGAAAGAGAAACGTTGATGAGTACCGGAATCGGATTGGGTATAGCTATTCCGCACGCAAGAAGTGAATACATAAAGGATATTGTTATTGCCATCGGTATTTCAAAAGAATCAATTGATTTTGATTCTATAGATGGGAAACCGGTAAATTATATCATAATGATTGCTGCCAATAAGGATCAACACAAAGAATATTTACAAATTCTCGCCAAAGTTGCTCTGGTATTAAAAAGTAAAAAGAAACGTGAAAAAATAATGAATTCCGAATCTATAGAAGATATTTATCATATTTTCAATAAAATTTAATTTTTACATCATAAGAAAGGGGAAAAGATGTATAAACATAGTAAATCTTTAATTAACGAGTTATTTTCTTTTAATTCGAAATCTCATCAATCAAATATCAAACGCACGATTATGATATCGTTTTTTGCTGTTTTGGTTGGTATAATTTCCGGATTAGGGGCAGTAGCGTTTCGTTATATGATAGCTTTTTTTCACAATTTGTTTTTTCTAAAAACAATTTCATTTCAGTATGATTCGGCAGCTAACTTTATTTCAAGTTATGGCTGGACTGTAATTTTTGTCCCGGTTGTCGGGATGATAATCGTAAATTTTTTAACGGAAAATTTTGCACCGGAAGCTCGTGGTCACGGAGTACCGGAAGTAATGTCGGCAGTTTACGAAAATGGTGGTAAAATCCGCCCGATTGTTTCAATAATAAAATCTTTCGCTTCTGCAATTTCAATTGGTTCCGGCGGATCTGTTGGTCGCGAGGGTCCGATTGTTCAGATTGGAGCAAGTTTTGGTTCGTCTTTAGGACAGATTTTTAAATTAAAACCCCGCGAAACAATTATCTTAGTTGCTGCGGGTGTTGCCGGCGGAATTGCTGCAACTTTTAATGCTCCGATTGGTGGAGTAACATTTGCAATAGAATTAATTTTACCGGAATTTAGTATATTAACATTTTTACCTTTGATAATTTCTTCAACGGTAGCAACTTATATTGCTTCATTATTCTTAGGATTGGCACCGGCATTTGTAATTCCAACCTATCATTTTGTTTCTCCTTATGAATTTATATTTTACATTGCATTGGGATTTTTGTCTGCTTTTGTTGCGATTCTTTATATAAAAACACTTTACGGGATGGAAGATTTTTTTGAAAAGATTAAGATTAATCCGTATCTAAAAGGGATAATCGGTTCTTTAATTTTAGGAATTATTGGTTATGTTTTATATAGATTTTTCGGACATTACTATATTTTCGGGGTTGGATATTCATTTATTACAGATACTTTATTGAATAAGAACACTACATTAATCGTTGTTTTTGTTTTGATTTTCCTAAAGATAATTGCGAATTCCTTAACTTTAGGAGCCGGAGGTTCCGGTGGTATTTTTGCTCCTTCTTTATTTATGGGAATAGGATCCGGAGCGGTAATCGGGATTATTGTAAATAATTTATTTCCCGGGATAGTTGCTCCGGTTTCGGCTTATGCTTTAGTTGGAATGGCTGCTGTCGTTGCCGGTACAACAAGTGCCAGTTTAACCGCCATTGTTATGACTTTTGAGATGACGAGAAATTATGAAATTATGTTGCCGCTTATGTTGGCAGTCGGGATTTCTCATTTTACAACGAGATTGCTTTATAAGGAAAATATTTATACAAAAAAATTAGTTAGAAGGGGTATTCATGTCCAATCTGACAAATTGGTTAGTATTTTCAAATTGACCGAAGTAAAAGAAGTTATAAATCCAAATATAATTTATGTTACTAAAGATATGCTTGTAAACGAAGCTTTAGTTTTGATGACGGTTAATGATTTAGCTGTTCTGCCGGTTATTGACGGTAATGAAGTTCTTGGAGTTGTCAAATACACGGATTTATTCAATTTTTATGATACTGACGCTGATAAGCCAATCTTAGATTTGATAATTGATCTTGATATTATTATCTCGCCTAAAAATGATACGGTTGAAGCTATGGAAAAAATGGGAAATAATAAAGTCGGACTTTTGGTTGTTAAAGATAATGATAAAATTCTTGGAATAACAACGCGAAATAAAATCATTAAAAAATATTTTGAAAAAAGGAAAAGGCTATTAGATTAGTGTTTTTAAAACTTTCTTCAACTTAATAATTAGATTTTGTAATAATGAAGTTTAATATATTTTGGAGAAAGTTTTTTTATTAAATATGAGGATTATTTATGAATAATATGCTTGGATTTTTACCTGTTATTTTGATTTTTGTTTTAGGAATTATTACAAGACGTATAAAGCTTTTCAATAAGGAGAATGCCGATCTTTTTCTAAAACTTGTTTTTTATGTAACTCTTCCTGCTTTATCTTTGGAATCAATTGCTACTGTAGATTTATCTTTTGATATGATATATATCCCTATTGCCGCTATGTTGACCATATTTATTACGGGAGCAATAGCTTTTTTAATTGGCAAAAGATTAAAATTTAAAGATAAAACTATGGGGACATTTTTAGTCGGTTCAATGATAATGAATACCGGTTTTACTTTACCATTCTTTACCGCTGCTTTTGGCGATAACGGATTTGTCAGAGCGTCTTTGTTTGATTTGGGAAATAGTATATTGATTTTTACTTTTATTTATTTTGTGGCAATGAAATATGGAAAATCTGAGAATTCTTCTAAAGAAATGGCTATAAAATTTTTAAAATTACCACCGATTTATGCGATTTTATTAGGAATCGTTTTCAATCTTTCTAATATACATCTTCCTCAAACATCTTTAAAATTCCTTACTTTGGTCGGAGCTCCCACGATTCCTCTAATTATGCTTTCTTTGGGGATTTATTTTCATCCTAAGAATAATAATTTTGGAAAAATAAGTTTGGTTCTTTTTATTAGAAACGGTCTGGGTCTTTTAATCGGCTATTTATTAGCTTCATTTTTTCACTTAGAAGGCCTCAATCGGGTAATTGTCATCATTAGCAGTGCTGCTCCGGTTGGATATAATACTTTGATTTTTTCCGATATGGAAAATTTGGATACCGAATTTTCCGCAACCTTGGTTTCTCTTTCAATAATTATAGGAATCTTCTATATCCCTTTCTTAATCTATATAATTTGATAAAAATAAAGCCCTAATTGATGCAATTCCCGCAAATGGAAAGATTAAGAGAGTTGTCAGAATATTCACCTTTTTTTTTATTTTCCCTAAATCCTGTATTTTTTTACCCGCTATAAAATATTGAATTAGCTCAATAATATTGTCCGGTATTTAATCTTTTGCTACGTCGCTAAAAAAAAGTTCTTTACTTCTGATACTCCATTGATTTTTTTGATAATGTTCATTTAAACATCCGTTTGGATTATTGTTTGTAACTATTGTTTGTAACATATTACATTATATACAAATAGGAGGTTTACCTACAGTTTTTTTCTACTTTTAGCTGTTATTTTCCAATGATTTAGCAACTGCGAAACTTGAATCTATTAAAAATATATAGACATTTTTCAGCGATTATTTTCGTTATTGATTTTATAATAATTTGGAGGAATTAGTGATAAAAATTATTCAAAGTAAGAACGGATATTTAGTTCCGATAAAAAATAATATTTCTATTCACAGTCGATATAATCCGATTGAAGAAGGTAAAAAATATGCCGACAGATTCCTGAATTCTGAGAAAAAAAATAATTCTCTAATCGTTATTGGACTTGGTTTTGGTTATCATATCTTTCCACTTTTAGAAAATTATGAAGAAATTATTATTTATGAAAATGATGAAGAATTTTTTGAAAAAATGCCTTTAGAATTGAAAAATAAATTAACAAAATGCCAGATTATTAGAGATCTTAAATTATTGAATTTTACCAAAAAATACGATATTTATTTAATTCCGGTTATGGAAAAATTTTATCCCGGTATTGTGGAAGAAATCACTGTTTTATCTCAAACCAATACAAATGTTAAATACTCAAACTTACGAATAATGCTAAATTACCCGATTTATGGCGGTTCATACACAACTTCAATTTATGTGAAAAATGCTCTCAAGCAAATAGGCGTTAATTTGTCTGAAATGGACAATTCAATCGCCGAACCTCTTTTTGAGAAAATTAGAAATCTCGAAAATAAAGAAATCGGCGGAAATTTATCATCATTATTAATTGATATTTTATCTTCTCTCTTTTGGGAAAAATACACTGAATTCAAACCTCATATTTGTTTATTTATGGCCCAATCCCCCATTTCCACAAATATTTTGAAAAAGATAAAAGAGACCGGGGGAATCAGTGCATTTTGGTTTGTAGAAGATTATAAAAGATTTGATTATTGGAAAGAATATGCTCCGATTTTCGATTTATTTTGTACTATTCAGAAAGATGATTTTTTCGCCGAATTGAGTAAAATTAATGCAAAGAATATCTTATATTTACCAATGGCAGCTAGCAATTCTTTTTCCAAAGAAATTTCTTTAACCTCGGAAGAACTTGAATTTTACGGTTCCGATATTTCGTTTATGGGAGCAGGATATCCAAACCGGCATTCTCTTCTTTCAAAATTAACGGATTTTGATTTGAAAATTTGGGGTACGGATTGGAATGATAATAAAACATTACTGCCCTTTATTCAAAAAGAAGGGAAAAGAGTCAGTATTGATGAAACGATAAAAATCTATAAATCGTCGAAAATTAATATCAACCTTCATTCTTCGATGAATTTTTCACCTTCAATAGAAAATGGCGATTTTGTTAATCCCCGTACTTTTGAAATTTTGGCTTGTGGAGGATTCCAATTAATAGATAACCGCAAATATCTTCCGGAATTGTTTGAAGACGGTAAAGATTTGGTTGTGTTTCATTCTGAAGAAGATCTTAGAGAAAAAATAATTTATTATCTAAATCATCCTGAAGAAAGAGAAAAAATTGCGAAAACCGGTCAAAGTAAAGTCTTAACAAAATACACTTATGTAAACCGAATGAAAACGCTTTTAAACCTTCTCATAAAAAAATATCCGATAATTTCCGAAACAATATTTACCGAAAATGCCAGAAAAAATGAAGTTATTCAAAAAATAAGTAATCCTGATTTTAGAACATTTATTAAAGAAAGTGATTTTAGCAAAATTGACGATTTGGATAAAATGATAAAAAAAATCTCTGAAAGCGAAACGATGTCAAATTCAGAAGCAATTTTACGATTTATAAAAACATTTGAGGATTAAATGGAAAAAGCATTAATTATAAATTTAACGAGAATGGGTGATTTAATTCAAACAATCGGATTGGTAAAATCTTTAACAAGAAAAGGTTATAAAGTTGATTTTTTATGCGTAGAATCCTTCTCAAAAATATTGAATTATGTACCTGAAATTGAAAATATTATCAAAATTAATGCAGATAATTTCTTAACTAATTCATCAAAAAACGTGTTTGAAAAATATCTTGAAATTGAGGAAATTATCAATTCTCTAAATCAAAACAATTATTCGCTTCTTGTAAATCCTATAGCTTCAATACCTTCTGCATATTTGAGTTTCATCATCAAAGCAAAAGAAAAAAAAGGCATAGTTTTTACTAAAAATAGAGAGCAGTCTATCAAATCAAAATGGTCTGCTTTTCATCTCGCAAATGAACATAATTCGGGAGATCACGGATTTAATTTGGTGGATATTTTTGGCGGAGTCGGAGATTGTAAGATTTCAAGAAACGATTACAAGATTAATTCTAAAGAAAAAACAGATTTTGGAATTAGAAACAATTTACCAAAAATCGGATTTCATATCGGAGCAAGTAAATCAAATAAAACTTGGGAAAAGGAAAAATTTAAAACTGTGATTTTGGAATTGTTGAAAGAAAAATGCTGCAATATTATCCTTTTTGGCGGTTATAATGAGCTGTCTCTAAATCCATATTTTGCCGATGTTTCTTCTAATTTATTCATTAATAGAATTGGTAAAACCGGTTTAGATGAATTAATCTCGGAAATTTCTTCCTTAAATCTATTGGTAACAAATGATACGGGACCAATGCACATTGCGGCAATTCAAAAAATCCCGATAATTGACGTTTCATTGGGACCGGTAAGTTTGTGGGAGACTTCGCCTTATTTGGAAGATTGTTTAATTATAGAAGCTAATATCAAATGCCATCCTTGCAAATTCAGTTATATTTGCGACCATCTTTCTTGTCATCATCTTATTCAGGAAAGTCATTTATTAGAAGCGATTAAATACAAATTAAATTTAGAAAATAATTTATCAAATAATCAATCGGTTAATTTTTTCCAAACAAAATTTGATCCCGCCGGTTATCTCCATAACGTTCCGCTTTTTAAAAAAAATATTTCGGAATATGACTTATTTTTTGAATTAAAACGGCTGATCTGGATCCAATCTTTAGATCCTAATCTTGAGAATGATTTTCAGGAGAAATATTTGGAATATATAAAGAAATATTACTTTTTTGAAAACATCAATTTAGATTTTACAATATTGGCTAAAATCAACACAGATATCAAATATTTATTAGAAAAATTAAAAGATTTAAAAAACATAAACCTTAACAGTGAAAAAGAAATTGACAGAATAAAACAAACTTGGACTGATGTAAAAGGAATTAAAGAAAGGCTATTTAATGCCAATAATAAAAAAGAAATTTATGACTTTTTTCTCTTTGCAAAATTTAGAGAAAGTTCCTTAAATTCTTTAGATATAAAAAATATGATTAGTGAAACAATGAATATTTATGAATTGCTTCATCATCAAATTAAAAGTTTGATTAAATTGCTTATGAGGTGCAACAATGAAAGTTTATCTTAATGGAAATGTTAGTGAAATTAAAATCACATCTATTAGTACCCTGTCCGATGTAATCGTTCAAATGGAAAAAGAAATCGACAAATCTCAAATTATTACGGAATTAAAATTAAATGAAAAAATATTAGGAAGCGATTGGTATAATAATGCAAAAAATATTTTCCTGCTTGATGAAGATGATTTATTCATTACAACCCAATCTTCAGATTATATTGCCGTTCAAGCATTAAATTCTTCTCAAAAATCTTTTGAAACAATTACTGCTGATTTTCAAAAAGTTTCCGATATGTTCAGATTTGATAATGAAATTAAAGCCAATTCCTATTTTGCTCAATGTATTGAAAATTTTCAATGGTATCTTAAAATTATTTCTGATTCTCTTTCATTATTAGGTAAAAATTTAAGTTCTATCCAATTAAGTGATAAAAACCTTGAAGAAAAAATTACAGAGTTATCCGCAAAATTGGAAGAAATGATTGAATGCCAACAAAGTAAAGATTGGATTTTATTGGCAGATATGATTGAATATGAACTTTTACCACTATTGAAATCATTAACGGAAATTTATGATATTCTTGAAATAAATTAAATTTTATTGATTAAACTATTGTACGACTACAATAATGAATAATTAAAAAAGGTAAAATTAAGAAAATATTCTCCTCCTTTCCGTTGATCTTGTTTTAATTCGGGTGCATTCGTATTTCCAAGCATAATCTTGACATAATATTTTACTAAACGAAATTTGTTTCATCACCGAGTAATTATTTCTAAACTTCTGGCACGAAATAATTACCGATGGGTATATTTGGAAACAAATATGCCTCCCGTATTTGGAAAGGTGGGATCACAACCTTACCTTCCAATAATAAAAAATTGGAGGTTCTAATGAAATTATTAACTAAAATCTTACTACCGATTTTAGCGTTAACCCTCGTTTTTAGTTGTTCTAAAAATGAGAAAAAGAAAATTTACGTTTTCCACGCAGGAAGCTTATCAATTCCGTTTAAACAAATGGAAACAGCGTTTGAGACAAAATATCCTCAATATGATATTCTCCGTGAATCCAGCGGAAGTCGAAAAGCTGCTCGAAAAATTTCTGATTTGCACCGAGAATGTGAAGTTATGGCAAGTGCCGACTATACTGTAATTGATAAGATCTTGATTGCGGACAAGTTTGCAAAATGGAATGCCAAATTTGCTACAAATGAAATGGCAATAATGTACAATCCAAAAAGCAAATTTGCTAATGAAATCAACAGTAAAAATTGGTATGAAATTCTTCAAAGAAAAGGTGTTCAATACGGGCACAGCGATCCAAATGCCGATCCTTGCGGATATCGAACAATGTTAGTCTGGCAACTTGCGGAAAAGTATTACAAAAAGGCAGATTTGTTTAATAAATTAAATAAAGGTTGCCCGCTTAAAAATATTAGAAGTGCCGAAGTTGATTTAATCGGACTTTTAGAAGCAGGGGAATTGGATTATCTTTTTATTTATAGATCTGTTGCCGAACAACATCATTTACCTTTTGTAATTCTTCCTGACGAAATTAATCTTAAATCAGCGAAATACAAAGATTTTTATAAACAGGCGACCTATGATGTTAACGGCAAAAAACCGGGTGAAAAAATCACAAAAACAGGTAAACCGATGGTTTATTCAATCACTATTCCATCAACCGCAAAAGAAATTAAAGGTGCGGAATTATTTGTAAAATTTGTTCTTTCAGCCGAAGGACAAAAAATTATGACAGATAACGGTCAACCTTCGATTAATCCGGCTCAAATTACAGGTGAAATTCCCGACTTTTTGAAATGATGTTAAAAATAGAAAATTTAGATCTTAATATTTCTAAAAAACATTTACTGAAAAATATAAACCTTGAAATCGAGAAGAATGATTTTTTCGTTCTTCTCGGCTCAACGGGAAGCGGTAAAACCTTGTTAATTGAATCAATTATCGGATTGCATAAATATACCGGAAATATCTTTTATGAAGGAAAATCAATTAATAATACAAAGATTGAAGATAAGAATTTCGGAGTTGTTTTTCAAAACTTTGCTTTATTCCCTCATAAATCCGTAAGAGAAAATATCTTATTCTCAATAAAGATGAGAAAATTGCCGGATGGTGAATCCAAACTTAAATATCTCGCGGAAAAATTTGAGATTACTCATCTTTTAGATAGAAATCCTAAAAATCTTTCAGGCGGAGAAAAACAAAAAGTTGCCATCGCCAGAGCAATTATCGGAAATTCCAAATTGTTACTTATGGATGAACCTTTCGCCGCAATCGACACTGCTTTTAGAAATATTATGTATAACTTCATCAAAAAAGTTCATAAAGAATTTGATTTAACGACAATTCTTATTACTCATAATTTTGATGAAGCTGTATTTTTGGCTGACAAAATCGCAGTAATAAATAAGGGAGAAATCCTTCAAATCGGGACGCCTAAAAATATTTTCTATCAACCCAAAAATAAATACATCGCCCAATTTGTTAATTCCGATAATATTTTTGAAATAGTTAAACGTGATTCAAAGTACTTTTTAGGAAAGATTGATATCCCTCTTGGTCAGGAATTTATCAACAAAAAATATGTGGTTCTCCATTCCGAAAACATAATCATTTCAAAAGAAAAAATAAAGAGTAGTGCAAGATTCTCAATCTTAGGAAAAATCACTGCCATTAACCAAAATTTATACCACTCAATAATTTCTATTGATGCCAAAAACAAATTCAAAGTAAGAATAACAAATCAATCATTAGAAAAAATGAATCTAAAAATCAATGGTGAAATCTACCTAACTTTTAAAGAAAGCAGTCTGATATTTATATGAAAAAATTAATTTATCTCATTCTAATTATTTTATCAATAACCTTGTTTCTTTTTATTTTCATTCCACTTTTCAAGATGATAATTTCCGCAAATCCCAAATTAATTACAGATGCTTTGGCTGACAAAGAAATCGTTTCCGCAATTCTTCTAAGTTTTAAATGTGCTTTGATTGCAACAACCATTGCCTTGATTGCCGGGATTCCGCTTTCATTTTATCTTGCACGTTATGACTTTCCTTTCAAATCTCTGGTAGAAGCTGTTCTTGATATTCCCGTTATGATACCTCATACCGCCGTTGGCATCGCCTTATTGACAGTTTTTGGCTCAAGATTCTTCCTCGGAAAATTATTTAATTCTATTGGAATTGATTTTGTCGGAACTGAATTTGGAATTATTATCGGAATGATGTACGTAAGTCTTTCATATTTAATAAATCACGCCAAATCCGGATTCAAAAATGTCGATCCAAAATTAGAAAAAGCTGCTCGAACTTTGGGTGCTTCATCTTTAAAAACCTTTTTTTACGTAACTCTGCCTTTGGCAAAAAATGACATTTTAAGCGGAGCTATTATGATGTGGGCAAGGGGATTATCGGAATTCGGAGCAGTTGTTATTTTGGCTTATCATCCGATGACGGCACCGGTTTTGATTTTGGAAAGATTTCAATCATACGGTTTAAATTATTCAAAACCAATTGCGGTTTTATTAATTTTAATTTGTATTGTGCTTTTTACTTTATTAAGATGGGTAAATAATAGAAAAAAATATTAAAAAAAATCGGGAGATTAACTCCCGAAAATTTTTAGAATTCAGCTAATTTGCAATTTTCATCTAATACAATATCAGCGTCGGTATTTTCAACAATATATTCAGGAGTATAAGGACTAAAATATTCGCGAAGAACAAATTTATTTTCCTTAACTTCAAAGAATCCTAAATCCGTAACAACGTAATTTACTTGATTTTTTGCTGTTAAAGGTAAAGTGCATTTTTTCTTTAATTTTGATTTACCAAAGCGATCAAAATGAGTTGTGGCAGCAATAACTTTTTTGGCACCAACGGTTAAATCCATTGCACCACCCATTCCCGGAACTAATTTTCCCGGTATTTTATAATTTGCCAAATTCCCGAGTTGATCAACTTCCAAAACTCCGAGAACAGTATAATCAAGATGTCCGCCCCGAATAATTCCAAAAGAAGTTGCGGAATCAAAAAAAGCTCCCCCGGACAAAATAGAAACCGGCATCCCGCCTGCATTTACTAAATCCCAATCTTGGTCTTCTTTTTTTGGTACGGGACCTAAACCGATAAATCCGTTTTCTGAATGCAAAGTAATGGTTATTCCGTCAGGAAGGTAATTTCCAACTTTTGTCGGAAGTCCAATCCCTAAATTAACAAAATCACCGTTATGAAATAAGCGAGCAATTTTTTTGGCGATAATCTCTTTATTTGGTTTATATTCCATTTTTCCCTCCTATCCTTGAACTATGAAATGTACAAAAATTGATGGTGTATCAATTGATTCAGGATCAAGTTCACCAATCTCAACAATTTCTTCAGCTTCCACAATTACAGTTTTGGCAGCGGTTGCCATTATTGGATTGAAATTTCGAGCTGATTTTGAAAAAACTAAATTTCCTGCTTTATCGGCTTTTTTAGCTTTAATAATTGCGACATCGGCAGGAAGTGGTTCTTCTAAAATAAATTTTTTGTTATTTACTTCAATAATTTGTTTGCCAACTTCAACTTCTGTTCCAATTCCGGTTGGAGTTAAAATCCCGCCCAGTCCAAATCCGAAAGCTCTAATTCTTTCTGCCAAAGTTCCTTGCGGAATTAAATCCACTTCTGTTTCACCGGCATTCATTTGTCGGATAGTTTCCTTATTTGTTCCAATATGAGAAACAATAACTTTTTTAAATTGTTTGTTAACAATCAATTCTGCCACACCATTTACAATATTTTTATCAGGATTGTAAATAGCGGTATCGTTACAAATCAAAGTCAGTTTTGATGTCCCTGCAATTTTTAGAGCTTTTATAAGTTTTTCCGGAGAACCGCATCCAAGGAATCCTCCCACCATTAAACTCATATCTTCAGTAATTAATTTTACTGCCTCTTCTGCAGAGATAATAGGTTTCTTAATCATAACAATCTCCTTTTATTTTTTTTACCAAAGTCCTTTTTTAAAATTAAAACCTGTTGAAGGTCTTTCAGCTTCCGATTCACTTAATTTTTTCAAGATTCTATTAAATAAATTCTTGGATGGTTTTTGAAATGAAAAGTCAACTAAAAATTTATTAAATCCTTTTTTCTCAAATTTATTTTTGTATTGAAGAACGGAAACAGGTTTTAGCGGAATAATATTTGTCATTCCATCTTTTAATGATTTTCTGTAAATTTCCGTTTTATCTTCAAAAGTTTCATTATCGTCCACAGTTATCGGCATTCTTGAATAGAAAAGTTGCGGATAAAAATACATCGGAATAAATCCGCTTTTATTATTTGAACTGAACAGATTATCAATATCGGTTTCCATTGGATAGATATATTCTTTAATATTTTCCTGAAGAAGAAATCGTGCCGATGCGTCATTTAAGACGTAAACGTGTTCGTTTGTCATTAAATTTATTTTCTTCATATTTTTAAAAATCAAACTCTGCGAAATATGACTAATCACAAAATTCTTTATTCCGTGGCGAGCAAATTCATAACATTTATCTTCATAAAAAGAAAGATTTTCTTCAGAAATAAAAAGAGGCAATTCAATATATATTTTTTTCATATTATTGCGGATAAATTTTTCATTAAGATTAATTGCTTCTAATTCTCTTTGATTTAGATTGAGAATCAGACCATCAATTCTATCCATATAAATTTTTCTCAACCAAGACAAAGTATCTATTCTGACAAATACTTCGGTCGATTTTGCATTATTTCTGGTTAAATACAATTGTTTCAAAGCAGCTTTTTTTTGATTTTGGGGAAATTTCATTTTCAAAACTTGCCTGATTTGAGGTAATTTTGATTTGAATTTTAGCCCTGATTTCCCAATTAGGAATATTTTATCACCTTTTTGGATTGGCAAACTACGAGTTGATAATGATATTTTTTGCCCGGACTTCACATTTTCACATTCAGTATTTTCAGGAAAAATTCGGATATCCTTTATTTTAATTGCCTGACTGTTTGTACCTGATTTTGGCATTATCCTTAATCTGTCGCCAATTTTTAGAGATTGATGCGGGACAAAAACAAATCTATCGGAATTTACATCTTCTACAAGTCCTAACAAAATTCCCGTATAAGAATTTTCAGAGATAGAATTTTTAACAGAATGTCCCATAAAATAAGCTGTTTTTTCACGACCAAAATCATATTGCAACATTTTTTTCGCTTGAGGAATTTTGGAATAATCATCCAACGCCATTCGATATGCGGAAGCAACTTGATAAACATATTCCGGTGATTTCATTCTTCCTTCAATTTTCAAAGAACGAATCCCCATTTTTTCAAACTTAGGTAAATAATCTATCAACTGTAAATCCTTCAAACTAAAAAGGTATTTATCTTCCATCCCTTGTCGGTACAATCTTCGACACGGTTGTCGGCATTGACCGCGATTAGCACTCATTCCACCGAGGTAACTGCTGAATAAACATTGTCCTGAAAAAGAATAGCATAATGCTCCGTGCACAAACAATTCTAAATCCAATTTGGAATGTTTGCTGATTTTGCCGGTTTCGGAGAGTGTTAATTCCCGAGCTAAAATAACTCTTTCAAATCCTTTTTCTTTTGAAAAATCCGTACCAAAAGAATTGTGGTTTGACATTTGAGTACTGGCGTGAACCGGTAAATCAGGAAAATATTTTTTCAAAAAATAATAAACGCCCCAATCTTGGATAATTACAGCTGCAATTTCCGTTTGATTTAGAATGTAAAGTAAGTCTAATAAACTTGATAATTCTTTATTTTTTATAAGAGTATTCACGGTAATATAAACTGAAGCATTGTAATCTTTGGCAACTTTAACAAGGGTTGGAACGTCTCCGACAGAGAAATTCTTTGCCCGTTTTCTGGCATTAAATTGACCAACGCCAAGATAAACAGCATCTGCCCCACCTTCTAATGCTGCATAAAAAGATTCTGTATTTCCGGCAGGAAGTAATAATTCCGGTTTCATTTTTTATCCTTATTTAATATATTTCGTTCTGTAATTTATTTCCATTTCGATAAAATCAAATTATTATTTTCTTAATTTTTAGAAAAGGAAAAACTGAAAAAACAATCAACTTTCTCAAAAAATGATTCTATCAGATTTTAAATTTAATCTTTCATCAACAATCCGGCATAAATTTCCATCACTGATTTCACATAAAAATCACTGTGATTATAAGCATAAACCGCATTATAAATATTTTTGGAAGTGAGTTTTTTCCCACGAAGTCCATTTTTGTATAAATAATTTTCAATGCTCGCAATATTATCTTCGAGAGAATAAATATCCACTTTTGATTCCACATTATTTGAATCGATAAAATAACTATTTAATGAGGAGGGAATAAATTGTCCCCATCCGCAAGCACCGGCAAATGAACCGATATAATAAAAAACATCGGTTTGCGTTTTTTGGGTAAACCTGTTTAAATGAACAAGTTCATTCAAAGCAAATCTCCTTCTTTTGGGAAGTAACAAATACTGAGAATAAAGAGAGTTAAATACATAAAAATTCCCCTTTTGTTTTTTCTCGGCATAATTTGTTTCAATTCCTAAAATAGCAACAATCAGTTGATACGGAATCCCATGTTTTTTCTGAACCGATTCTAAAAACTCTTTATGTTTTGAGATAAATTTTTTCCCGCGAACAATTTTTGAATTTACGGCAAAATAGCGTTTATACCAATTAAAATCTTTTTTCTTTTTATTTTTAGAAGTTTTTACAACCTGATGTTCAGGCATTCTCGTAAAATATTTTTTCATTTGGGGATAAATTTTAAAATGTTTATTGCGGATTTGTTCTGCCAACCAATTTGTATTTACGCCTTTTGCTATCAATTTTTCATTCAATTCTTTTGTTATTTCCAAATATTTTTTGGGAATATTATTAAATCTGTCATCTCCGTAAATTAATGTTTTACAATTATTTTCAAGAATCAAACGCGGATTATTATTAGAAATTAATTTCAGCGAATTATCTTCATTATTTAAAGAAAATTTTAGATAATGATTTGAATAAAAAGTAATTTTATAAACAGACCCAATTGATGATATTTCTAATAAAGGAACATTTTTTGTTAAACATTGAAAATCTTTATTTGAAATATACAGATTTTTTACTTTGAAAAAATATGAGCCGTTTTCTCGCGGGGAAGCATTTTCAGCATCAAAATCAAGATACGGTTTGGATGAAGAAATTAGCTCAAATTTGTATTTCAAACTATAATTTTGTTCATTTAATCTTGTAATATTTTCTTTCCATATTTTTCTTTTATTTTTGAAATCAAAATCGGAATGTTTTTTCCAAATTCTTGCTTTTTCTTCAGAATCAATTTCAGGATTAGGAAACATTGCTATTTGTTCTTGAATATTTTTCGGCATAATTTCAATAGCAAAACTGATCCAAAACATATTTTCTTTTATATATTCATTAGAAATATTTGGAAGTTCGGAATTCTGAACCGCTCGGTAAAATAATTCTGTTCGCAATATATTTTTACTCCGACAAAAATCTGAAAATTCTCTTCCTTCTTTAGAATATTCCGACCAATATTTTTTTTCTTTTTCAATCTCATCTTGATTTAAATTATACTCTTGATACAGTCTTAAATCATTGAAATCCTTAAGAAATTTTTCTGTTTGAGAATAATCTTGAGACAAACTTGTAGTCAAAATTTTGAAAATCAGATCCATTTCAATTTGCCATCTTGTCATATAATATGAATCAAAAATATGAAGTCCGGAAATCAAATCATTATTAATTTCCACATTCGACAAATGCTTTTCGACTTTATTTTTTATTAAATATGAAATAATTGCCGGTTCAAGATTATAGATTTTAATCGCTTCCGAATCCAAATTATCGACATTTTTCAGCCTGTTATTTTCTACCGAATAATTTGATTTTTTTGAGATATCAAAGAAATTTCGCTTAATATTAATCTCATCCGCATTAAAAAATTCGGCGATTTTTTTCAAATCTTGATTTAATTTCTCTTCTTTATTCAAAGAATACAAATTCCCTGCCAAGAAAATTATCATCATAAAAATTATTCTAATATATATATTTTGTGTTTTAAACAGTCGCATCATTTCACCTCAAAATCTATCTATAATTTTGCCCGTTCTTATCAAGATATTTTTATTAATTTATTGAGAGCCATTTCAATCCTATCCTAATTTTTAGAATTTGAATAATTTTTCTCTCTCGAAATATCTCGGGAAATAGTTATTATGCAAGCTTTTATGCTTTTCTAATTTTAAATCGTAATCCTCTTTAATTATCTCAATTGCCAATTCTCTCGCTTCTTCCAAAACATCCTGATCGCGTAAAATATTTGCGTGTCGATAACTTGGCATTCCCGATTGAATTGTCCCGAAAAATTCCCCCGGACCCCGCAATTCCAAGTCTTTTTCAGCAATTAAAAATCCGTCATTCGTTCTATTCATCATTGATAATCTTTCTCGACCTTCTTTGGAAATCGGCGGGTATGAAATAAGATAACAAAATGATGCTTCCGAGCCTCGTCCTACTCGACCTCGCAATTGATGCAATTGGCTTAATCCAAACCTTTCGGCGTGTTCAATCATCATAATAGTAGCGTTGGCAACATCGATTCCAACTTCAATAACTGTCGTTGAAACCAAAATATCATATTTATGATTTTTAAAATCCAGCATAATTTCATCTTTTTCCGCCGGCTTCATTCTTCCGTGTAAAAGAGCACATCTGAATTCTCGGAAAACTTCATCTTTTAATTTATTATAAATCGAAGTTGCATCTAATAAATCCAATTTTTCAGATTCTTCAACTAAAGGACAAACAACGTAAACTTGACGTCCTTTCTTTAATTCCGCTCTAATTTCTTCATAAACGAGATTTTTCTTTGAACTTCCTTTCCAAATAGTTGTAACCGGTTTTCGCGAAGGAGGCAATTCATCTATTCTTGAAATATCCAAATCACCAAAAACAGTCATCGAAAGAGAACGAGGAATTGGTGTTGCCGACAAATATAACAAATCCGGATAGTTATTTTTTTTAGACAAAACAGAGCGTTGTTTTACTCCAAAACGATGTTGTTCATCAATAACAACCAGCCCTAATTTTTTGAAAAATATATCTTTTTGAAAAAGTGCGTGTGTGCCGATAATGATATTTATCTCACCGGTTGCAATTCTTTCTTTAACCTTTTTTTTGCCTTTATAATTTCCGCCTTTTATTAATTCTACTTTGATTGAGGTTTGATTTTTAAGAAATGAAGAAATACTTTTTAGATGCTGTTCCGCCAAAATCTCGGTTGGAGCGACAATTGCCGCCTGAAATCCATTCTCGACCGCAATCAACATTGCAAATAAAACGACAATAGTTTTCCCCGATCCAACATCGCCTTGAATCAATCTCCGCATTTGTTCTGCCTTTGTCATATCTTTGATAATTTCTTTTAGAACTTTTTTCTGAGCATTTGTCATTTCAAACGGAAGTTCTTTTTTTAATTGCGAAGTAAATGTTTTATAAAGCTGAAATTTATGCCCTTTTTGAATAACCTTATTTGAATAATATACGCGTGAAAGCATCAGTTGTTGATAAAATAATTCTTCAAAAACAAATCTTTTTTTGGATTCCTCAACCTTTTCTAAATCTGTTGGAAAATGTATTCTTTGCAGAGCAATATAACGCGGTTCAAATCCCTTTTTTTTGAGAATAAATTCCGGCAAAGTTTCTTCAATATCTTGATGATAATCTCGAAATAAATTAAGAATCAGCTTTCGCATTCCTTGAGTTGTCAAAGATGCTGTTAAATTATAAACAGGTAAAATCGACCTTTTCTCCCAAAATTTATCCTGTTTTTCTTTATCCAATAATTCTATTTGAGGATGAATAATTTCAAAACGACCGGCAAATTCGTTAATTGTACCACCAACCCAAATATTTTGCCCAACTTGTAATTCATCAACCAACCATTTGCCAAATCTAAACCATTTACAATTTATAAATCCGCTTTTATCACTGATTTGAACAATAAGTTGCTTTTTCCCGGAGAAAGAATTGTTGTTATTTATTGAGGTTATTTTTCCGGTAAATGAGACATTATCGCCAACATTAAATTGTGAAATAGGAATATTAACTTTTCTATTAATATAGGTTCGCGGGAAAAAATCCAGCAAATCAGCCATTGTGTAAATATCTAATTTAGCCAATAATTTTGCCTTAAATTCTCCTACACCTTTCAAATATTTTATCTCGGAATTTAAACGATTCATTTTCACCTCATTCCAAATAAAAAATTAGGTTTAGCTAATGCAAGAAATAAATTTAATCTGCCACCTAAATCTTAAATTCTATTCCATATTCATAGGATATTTCCATAAAAAAAGTCCCTCTAAATTTTGAGGGACTTTTTGGAATCGTTTCCGATTATTTCAACAAAATAGCTTTTCTTGTTTGATGAATCTTACCCGCATTTAAGTTAATAAAATAAATGCCAGAACTTACATCTTTGGAATTTTTATTTTTACCGTTCCAAATTAGAGAATGCATTGCTTCACCTTTTTGAATTCCTTGATGAAATTCATTAACTTTTTGACCTTTAGTATTATAAATTTTGACAATTACATCAGCATTTTTACTCAAATAGTAATTTATTGTTGTTTGAGGATTAAATGGATTTGGAAAAATCTTTTGAATCCCCGGTACAATTGTGATTTCCGGTGCATCAGGATTTTGTGGATCACCGGAACCAAGAGTAACGTTTACAGGTCCGAAGAATTGTGAACTTCCGTCCAAATCAAGACTTTCCAACCAATAATAATATTTTTTGGAAATTTGAACATCATTATCAATATAAGAATAATTACTCTCGTTAGAAGAATTTTCAGCTGGAATTAAAACAGAAGTTATTTTGATTCGGCTATTTTCTTCATTAGTTATATTTCGATAAATATTATAACCTAAAATATCTGTTTCCGATTGCGTTATCCATTTTATTTGAGCAAGATTCTCGGCAGTTTGAATAGCTGTAAATGATGAAAGTTCGACAGGGAGAGTGGATTCATTGCCTTTATTTACAACAAATTCTTCTTCACCTCTTCTATTGGAAATCCAATCAAAAGCTACTTGTCCCTCAGTAAAAACAACATTATGAGCTTCTGTTTCAACAAGTTCCCAAGCAGTACCATTCAAATGTATTAATTCTGTTGGAATAAATCCACCTTTGAAATTAAAAGTAGTTCTTGTTGAATTTCCATTGGGAATAGTAAAATGAAGAGTAGCTCCACAATTAGCCGGATTTGGAAGCGGTGTATTCGGCTGATCTTGCATCTGAATCGGAATATTTATGTTGCTTACCGCCGAGGTAAAAGTTAAATCAATAGTAGGAGTAACGGCACCGCTACCAAAATTAATTGGCGGAAAAACTATTTGTGGAGGAGTAGTTCCCGTGTAATTTTGAATTTCTTCATAAACAATTTCGGTAGGTTCTTCATTTGTATTTGCAGGTTCTGCCATTACTGTAAATGACCATTCTGTTGGACTTGCACAATTTCCTTGAGCATTGTAAGGAATTATTTTCCAATTTACATTAGATCCCCAAGCAATTTGATTTAATTGTTTATGATATAATTTATTGGTTGTATATTCTACTGCCTGACCGACTTGAGTACCATTCTGTATAACTTTGAAATATGTTGGTAAAGTACTTCCGCTGTATCTCCAGCTAACCGTTACTGTTCGTGGCAAATCCGTTGAATTATTTGCCGGAAAAACATTTGTGGCTGCTGTTGGAGCAGATCCGAATGCTTGCCATTGTAAATAAGGATAACCGCTATTGTTGCTACTATCTATACTCCAATCACCGGAATTGGTTGTGAAATCCCAATTTGCATTTGTAAAAGTAGCTTGAGTTTTCATTTCTACCGTGGTTTTTGCTGTAGCTCCTAAACAGGTTGATTGGTTAGAGACTTCACTATCAAAAAAATTGTTTGTATATATTTCCGTATCATTTTCATTATGAGCACCAATAAAGCCTTTGTCAGCTGCCAAACCATCAGCATTTCCCCAAATAGTACCTTCCGAACTAAATATTTGAGAAGCAGAATAGCAATTTTGAATTGTGATATTTCCGGAATTATGACCCATGAATGTTCCAAAAACCGTATTATCCCCTGAAATCCTTACTATCTTTGATTGTGAATAACAATTACTAATGTTCATTGAATTATTATCTCCAATAAGTCCTCCGCTATACGTAATTCCTTTAACATTTCCATTACTGTAAGAATTACTAATCGTATTTGTAGTGTAAATAGAGGTAGTCATTCCTATTAAATTACCGACACATATAGTTCCAATAACAGAATTGCTTACTGAACAAGAGGTTAAATTTTTTCCCTCATAGTATCCAATTAATCCACCGGTTACTATCTCTCCCTTAACTGTCCCTAAATTAATATGACAATTTTCTATGTCATAACCAAACTTATAGCCAATTAAAGCACCTGTATTGTTTCTTCCGGTTATATCTGCTGACGCTAATATCAAATTTTTCACATAACCTGATAAATTATTTATATATCCAAACAATCCAACATTATCAGTTAAAGATCTGTTGATATATAAATTGCTTATTGTATGATTATCTCCATCATAATTTCCGGTAAATTTGTTAGTCTCATTACCAATTGGAGAAAATCCATTGTAAGTCCCATTTCCATCTAAATTCCAGTAAGATGTAGCAGAAGCATCGATATCAGCGGTTTGCTTAAAATATTTATCCCAAACGGAAATATGTGTGCTTAACCATAATAAATTGTCTAAATTTGCAATTAAATACGGGTCTGCTTCCGTTCCACTTCCGGTTGCCGGTATCCCACCGTTAACAATTGTAATATTTACCGGATCGAAAAATTGGGAATTTCCATCCGAATCAATACTTTCCAACCAATAATAATATGTTTGTGACATTTGAACACTGTTATCAATATATGAATAAGTAGTTTCGTTAGGTGAATTTACAGCAGGAATTAATGTAGAAGTTATTTTGGTGCGAGTATTTTCATCATCACTAAAATTTCGATAAATATTGTAACCTGCCAAATCTAATTCGTATTGCACAGTCCAATTTAATTTAGCAAAATTATCTTGATTTTGAATAACATCAAATGATGTTAGCGCAGCAGGGAAAGTAGAATCATATCCAAATTCTCCCGGAGTTCCTGAAGTGCTTGTTAGAGTAGCCCAGTTCCCATTATTTTTACGAATAATTCGTTTATTTACCTGTATTTCCGGAGTTCCTTCAACTATGGCTTTTGAATTGTAGTTAAGCGCGTAAGCGTATCCTTCGGTAATTTCAAGAGAGCTATTACCGGAATCATAGTTGGTATTTGTTAAAGATTTTAACCAAGCAAGATTAATATCCGATAAAGATCCACCATTCCCTATTACAAAAAAACTTCTCCCCGGTATTGAATATCCTTGAGGAATGCTATATGAATATGATCCTGAAACAAATCCGGACCCATCATCTGTTCCTTTTATTATACTATACCCGTCTAAACTTATTTCTGAATAATCACTATTGTATAATTCTATAAAACCTGTATTTTCATTTTCTCCAGTTTTGTTATCGCATACTTCACTTATATAAAGATTCCCGGAATTTGTTTGAGAAGAAGTAGTGAAGGTTATTGTTTTTCCGTAAGATGTTCCATAAGAATTTGTTGCATAAGCTCTAACATAATATTCAGTCATAGGTAAAAGATTTGTTAAAGAAGAATGATACGTACCTCCACCGGAACTACCATCTTCAGTTTTATTATCATTAATAGTAGGATCACCTGTAGTATTCCAACAAGCACCTTTTTGAATAAGATAATTTTCTCCGACATCAGTAATATTTCCGGTAAAATCAGCTGTTTCCATTGTTATATTATTTACATCTTCCGTATATACTGTGGGGTCAGCTAAATCTCCGCCTCTTAGGTAATTAATAGAATAAGAATCTCTACTGAAGTGATAAGCTTTTATTCCTTTTAACGCTATAAGTATATTATCATTATCAATTGAGCCATCATTATATACGTGAAACATTATATATCTTGTATCAAAATCTGCGGTTGTAATTATTGTTGGATTTGATACATAACCATCACTTTCATGGTTGGTCCCTTCTCCTATAGTTTTGATGTTTGTAACCGGTACCCAGCCCGAATCAAATGAAAGAGGTTGTCGTGAATCAAGATATTCGGTATTTTTATAAATCTGTATCCCGGTTGTTTTGCCATCATAAAACCCTTGAAATACTCTAAATTGATTAATAGAAGTTACCTGGTGCATGTCAATAACCAAAATACCGTATCCTCCCGCAGAATTATGCCAATAAGTTCCTTCACTACTATCTGTTTGAAACCAATTGTCAGGATCATTTAAAAAATTATTTCTATCCCAAACCGCACAAGGAGGGTTCATTCCACTCCAATTATCCAAATTATGGTATGGTATTGTAACACCGCCATAAGAATTTATTTCAATAGGAATTGCCGGAATGGTGGAATAAACATCATGGGTTCGAAACTTAACTTCCTCCCCATAATTGGTTCCTGCACTGTTGGTAACAAAAGCTCTTAAGTAATAAGTAGTATAAGGTGAAAGATTTGTAAGTGAAGCACCAAAAGTACCTGTATATGATACTTCACCCAATTCTAACTTAGAATCAAAAATTGTAGGAAAGCCGGTTGTACTCCAACAAAAACCATGTTGGGTAACATTTGAAGTCCCAAGATAAGTAATTTTACCATGTGCATTTGCTGAGTTCACAGTTTCATCTGTTACATATTGTGTTGTTACGGAAGGTTCTGCTTGTGGAGGGACACCATCATTTATTGTCCAATTATAAGCTTCTATTATGTGTTGTCGAGCAGCTAAAGGGTCTCCGTCTGAACAAGTATTATTTCCGGCATCAAGCGTAACATATGTTTTTAAATTTAGTGATGACCAACCTATTAATAGTGCGTCATAATTAGCTCTTGAAAGTGAAACATCCGTAAGCATACCATTCATACGACTAACATTGCTTACATCCCATTGATCGAGATTTTGATTGAAATTCTCCGCCCCCCAAAACATCCATCTCATATCGTTTACCTGTGAAACATTCCATGAATTAATATTTTGATTGAATGCGACTGCACTATAAAACATATACTCCATAGTACTTACACTTGAAACGTCCCATGAATTAATGTCTTGGTTGAATGCGATTGCTCCTGAAAACATTGAGCTCATATCAATTACATTACTGACATCCCATGAATATAAAGGTTGATTAAAAGCTTCGGCACCATGAAATAAACCTTCCATTCGCTCAACATTTGAAACATCCCATGAATTAATGTTTTGGTTGAATGTATCACAATTATAAAACATATAGTCTAAAACCACTACACTGGCTGGTAGCTCATTAGGTACTTCTACAACAGAAGAATTTGCACATGCGTTTGTAAGGTCAATAAGTCCAATATCTCCAAAGCTAAGAATTTTAGTTAGTGATTGGTGTTGATTACTGCCAAACCCCGTTAGTTCCCCGGATATTGTAACAGTATGATTACCGGCATTTGCATATGTATGACTATGAAATCCATAATCTGTAATATGTTCCGAAGCTCCGTCTCCCCAATCAACAGTTACATTAACGTCCCCATTCAAACACATTTCTACACTATCACCATCATATGCAGTTTCATAAATTAATGTCATCGGTGAAGCCATTAAACCTGTAGCAAATAGCCATAACAAAACCACAATGGATATAAATAGGTACTTTTTCATTTTTAAGCCTCCTTAGCTTTTGATTCGATTAGTTCAATTAATTCGTTGTAATTTTTTTTCAGTTCTTCCACCTGGGATTTTAGCTTAAACCAATTTCCCTCAAGATAGAGGTTTCTTATATTTCCTGCTTTAAATATTATAGTAAAACCATATCTTTGATTTATTTTATCTTCTACAAATTCGCTTATAAAGCTAATCTCTGTTAGATTGAATCTAAAAAAATACGAATTTTTCATTACAACTCCTTGTTGTTTATTAAGAGAGCAATGATTGTTCCAAAAAATAAAAACCATTATCTAAGCTCCATAACCTTTTATTATATAATCAATTACATAATATTGCAATTTATTGTCTTCCGGGAAAAACAAAAAAAGTAAAAATAAAATTGACAGACTTAGCGATATCGCTTCTCTAAATCGAAAGGAGTTGCGATAATGCTAAATACTAATTTATATAAATTTGAAGAGTTTGAAGAAAAATTAAATAAAGTTGGGAAAATAGAAAGTCTGGGAATATATTCAGAAATTCTTGCGGAATGTTCTTCTAAAAAAAATAGTGATATTTATAAATATTTTGATTATTTCTTAGAACTAATTGAGCAATACTTGAAGTTTGATCCTAATCCCCCGGGAAGAATAAAAAATATTATCTCTCTTAATTTTCAAATTGTTTTTAAATATATTCGCGATACATCTTCTTTAGATCAATTTAAGAAATATGATAATGAACTAAAAAAATATGATCATTTAATTACCGATAAACTATTACGAGCAAAAATTTATCAATATTTAGGTTATCTGTTCTGGCTTATTCCTGAAATTTCAAAAGGAATTGAATGCCTGGAAGAATCATTGTCGCTGATAAATGAAACAGGGAAAGTTGATGAAATCCCCGGCAGATATACTAATATAGGATATTTGTACGAAGAAATAGGAGATACAGATAAAGCTGAATATTATTATTCGCAAGGACTGAATTTTGCAAAAAAATATAATTCGCAAGAAGCATTAAAGTCCGCCTATACTTCAATGGGACGGTTATATAGATCACGACATTATCTTAACAAAGCAATACAATTTTTTGACAAAGCCCTGTCTTTATATTATACGAAAGAAAATTTAAATAAAGTAAATATTATCTGTAATTTGGCAAAATGTTATCTTGAAAAAGAGGATTATAAAGTCGCCTTAAAATTACAAAAACAAATACACGAAGAATGGGTAAAAAAAAATAACCCGACACTTTATTTTTCCATTAATGAATGTCTTGGTGTAACCTATAAGCATTTAAAAAAATACGATTTATCAGAAAATTTACTATTAGAAAGTAATAAATACTTTTCTGAAAACAATCTTGAAGGAGAATTATGCGAAAATTATATACATTTAAGTTCTCTATATATAGAAAAGAATGAAAATCAAAAAGCATTTGAGATATTAAACAAAGCTTTAGAACTGGCTAAAAAAAATGATAACGATTCCGATAAAAAGGAAATTTTTATTTTGTTGGGAAATTTATTGAAAAAAGAAAAAAAAGTTAAAAAAGCAATTTCTTATTTCAAAAAAGCTTTAATGTTGAATAAAGGAACGAAAAAGGATTATGAAAACCTAGAAATAATTTCTTATCTTTCCGAATGTTATGAAGAAATAGAAAATTACAAAAAATCAAGTGAATATCTGAAAAAACAAAAATCTCTATTTTCCAAAATAATTAAAGAAAAAGACAACAAAATTATAGAATTACAAAATAATTCCATAATAGGTGTAAGTGGAAATAAGCATTATCTTTTTAAGCAAAGTGATTCTTTGATACCAATAGAATTGACTGAAAAAATTGGGGCACATTTAATTGGGGTAAGTGATAAAATGATAAAACTTGTAAATCAAGTAATTACCTTTGCCGGCAATAGCGATATTCCGATTTTAATAAGAGGTGAAACAGGTACCGGTAAAGAACTCATTGCAAAACTTATTCATTATTCCAGTTCAAGAGCGGAATATCCGTTTATTGCTATAAATAGCTCGTCTTTTACCAAAAGTTTAGCTTCCGGTTCTTTATTCGGTCATAAAAAAGGTTCTTTTACTAATGCAATAAAAGACCAAAAAGGATATTTCGAAGCAGCAAACAAAGGAACACTTTTTTTTGATGAAATAGGAGATATGCCTTTAGATATTCAATCTAGTTTACTAAGAGTTTTGGAAGAAAAAAGCATTTTACCTATTGGAGCCAATAAAGAAATAAAAATTGATTTTAGATTAGTCACTGCAACGAATATCGATATTTATAAAAAAGTAAAAAATAACGAATTTCGTTTGGATTTTTTAAATAGAATTAATGTCTTAGAAATAACAATTCCTCCTTTACGCGAGAGAAGAGAAGATATCCCGCTATTAATAAATTATTATATTAATGATATTTCAAATAAATTCAATATCAATATAAAAAAAATAAAATTAAAAAATTCGTTTTTAAAGAAATTGTATAATTATGACTATCCCGGAAATGTGAGAGAATTGAAAAATATAATCGAAAGATTTTTGATGAATTATAATAATAATATTGATTGGGATACCATAATTCTTAAAAGAAACGAAATTACTACTCATCATAATGATACAGCTCAACCGCAATTATTAAATTTGATGGAAAATGAGAAAAAACTAATTTTAATAGCTCTAAAAGAAAGTAACAATGTTAAAACTCGGGCAGCGGAATTATTGGGTATCTCAATATATGCTCTTTCCCGAAAACTAAAAAAATATGAAATAGTAACGTAAAATTTTCTTAATCATTAATGCTGACAGACCGGAGGCGAACAAGTAACAAAACTTTATAAAATAATGGGAAAGGTTCATTTTTTGATAATGATATTTATTTATTATTGTTAGCAACTGTTCAGCAAGTTTTGTAGATTTCAAATAATTTTTCATCTTCCATAAAAACTTTCTTTTCGTCCCAAACAATCCAATTAAATTTATACCAAAACTTGGCAAATTATGCTACTCTAAATACTTAATGAAAGCAATCTTTTAATTCATAATTTTTATCTTCAATCTTCTTCTTTATTAAATTCCGAGGTAATTTTATTGAATAATAGTGAGACTGTTTGATTTTTCCCAATATTTTTTTTTGCTTTATCAGCTATTTTAAATGCTTCTTCGAAGTGTTTATGTTTCATTAGAATATTTATTAAATCAATATAATTATAGGAATTACTCGGATCCAATTCAATATTTTCTTTTAATAGTTTTATACAAAGATCGGTTTTCCCGATTTTATCTGCTGACAATCCATAAATTCGCAAGAAAGTTTTTGACGAAAAGTGCATCTTTTTTGCTTTACCAAACTCAACAAAAGCTTGTAACCACCAATTGAGATAATAGTAGCTCAATCCTCTCAAATAGAAAATTTGACCTTGTTTACCAAATTTTTTTTCAACAAAATCAATCTTTTTAATTGCTAAAACATATTGTTTTTTTGCTAAATATTGTTCGATAAGAAAAAAATATCCAACTTCAAATTCCGGTGTTCTTTGCAGTAAATCTTCTAATAACGCAATACTTTCATTAATCTTCCCCAATCGATTAAGACTGATTGCTTTATTATAATAAATTTCAGGAAAATATTCCTCAATTAAATCAAAATAATGAATGGCTATTTCATATTCTTCTATAGATAAATATAAATTAGCTATTCGAAACAAGATAGTAGAATCTTGCTGATTTTTTGAGAGAAGATATTGATATTCTTCTATTGCTTCCACAATAAAGTTGTTTTTGGCATAAATTTCTGCCAATTCAAAATGCAAATCATAATTATCCGGATATTCTTTCAAGCCGTCTTTCAATAAATCTACAGCTTTCAACCAGTTTTTATTTTTTTCGTACTTAACTTTCCAAATAATATTATTTATTTTTTTCATACAAATTTCTTATCTTGGCAAGGATTTCGGTTGCATTTGTAGAATGATTAATAAATTCTCTAACCTGGCTTCCGCCGGTAAAACCTTTAGTATAATATGAAAAATGAGATCGCATTTCTTTAATTCCAACTAAATCTCCTTTATATTTTAACGTCAAATTAAAGTGGTTTTTAACAACATTAAATTTTTCACTATTATCTATATTTTGAATCCTACCTGTCAAGAGAAATGATTTTATCTCATCAAAAAGCCAGGGTTTTCCAATTGCTCCCCGACCAATCATTATGGAATCACAATTAGTTTTTTTATATAAATCTTCTGCTGTTTTGACATCAAAGACATCTCCGTTTCCTACAACCGGAATTGTCAGTTTTTCTTTAATCTCTGCAATCACATTCCAATCACTTTTACCGGAAAAGAATTGATTCCGAAATCTCGGGTGAACAACAATGAAATCTATCCCACTATTTTCAAGCATTGAAGCAAAATCCAAAGAATTTGCAGATTTATCCCAGCCGGATCGTATTTTTGCTGAAAGCGGAATATCAGATCCTGCGAGAACTTTTTTCATCTCAATTACAATTTGTTCGGCAATTTTAGGCAACTTCATTAAGGCTGAACCGGCTCCGCGTTTAACCACTTTTTTGACCGGACACCCCATATTTATATCAACAAAATCCGGATTATGTTTTAGGACGACTTCGAGGGATTTTGCCATAATTTGCGGATCGGAACCAAATAATTGAATTCCAAACGGGCGTTCGAAATTTTCAAATTCTAAATAATCCAAAGTTTTACCGGAATTATAAATCAATCCGTCTGCACTCACCATTTCACTCACCAAAACATCCGCCCCATTTTGTTTACAGATTTGTCTAAATGCTGAATCGGTTATTCCGGCAAGAGGTGCCAACCACAATTTTTTATCTAACAATAAATCGTATTTTTCTTGAGAAATCATTAATATTCCAAAATATCCAAAAAGGACTCAATACGTAATTTTGTGCGTTCATCCAATTCGCTCGGTTCATCAGCTTCAACAATCAAAAAAGGAAGATCAATATGTTTTTTTAGAATTATCTGATCGATTTGTCTATGACAAAATGATTGGGAATAGCTCAAAACCGCCTGAATTTTTCTCTTTTTAAGTTCAGGAATAATATCAGCCAATCTTTCCTCAACAGTATATGGATAAGTAAATTTCAAATATTGTTCAGTGATATTATCTGACAAATAAGGCATTGAAAACTGACGTTGAACTTCATTAAAAACAACATTTGCATTCATTTCATTAAGATAATCATAAAGATTGGATAAGATTGGAGGCACGCCGATGTAAGCAAATTTAACATCATAATTAAAGGGTTTTCGAATCTCGGCTGTTTTTAAAAACACATCCAAATCTTTTTCAAATTTATCGGGATTTCCCATAAAATCAGAGGAATTTACCAGCCAAAAATGATTTTCCAAACCGGTGATTAAATTTTCTTTCCAAGTAAGTTCATCAAGATAAATCAGCTTTTTTCTAATCTTATCTAATTTCCTTTTAGTTTTAATTACCGAATTATGATCGATCTTGAAAATCTTTTCCAATTTATAAATTTCCTTATTTAGAAACTCGGCATCGGTATTTTCATAAGGATAAGAAAACGGTATTACATCGATATTTTTATCCTTAAAAGTTGACATCAAAGAATGCGTATTTGAGCAATCTCCTTGCACAATTCCTACAATTGCATCAATTTCAGATGAGATTCCGACAGCATACATTCCCTTTATCCAAGCACATAAATTCCCGGGATATCCGCTATTTTCCGCTTTTTCCACATATTTTTTCGCATCTCCGGTTATAAATATATTATTCAAATCAATAGGAATATTGTTTGAGGCAAAAACAACTTCCACGGGAAAACTTGTTGTAAATCCAATTTTTTTCATTTATTCTTCAGTCCATTCCAAGTATTTTATTTCTTTTTCATCAATTTCATCAACAATCTCGTTAATCTCATTTTTAATATTTTCTGATTTTGCAATCAGTCCTTTAATTTTTTCAGAATCCTTATATGTTTTTGGATCTGACATTTGCTCATTAATTTCATCTAATAATAATTTTTTAGATTCAACTATTTCATTGAGCTCGTCAATTTCTTCTAATAATTTATTTAACAAATACGGATTAACTTTTTTCTTTTTAGCTGTTCTCGTAGTTTTTACCAATTTAACTTTTTTAACTTCATCGGCAAATATTTCTGACAAATTTTTATTTGTTTCAAAAAGTACAGAATCTTTGATCACCCATTTCCGAGTAGCAATTCTATCAATAAAATATCTATCATGAGAAACAAACAACAAAGTTCCTTGAAATTCCAGTAATCCTTTTTCAAGATTATCAATCATCTTCAAATCAAGATGGTTGGTTGGTTCATCAAGAATAATCAGATTGGGTTTTTGCAAAATTAATAATGCCAAATACAACCTTGCCTTTTCCCCACCGCTCAAAGTAGAAACCAAAGATTCCGTGTTATCTCCGGTAAAATCAAATTTTGCCAAATAAGATAAAACCTCACCAATCGGTCTTCCCGGCATTAAATCCCAAATTGTATCAAGAACAGTCAAAGCATCGTTTAATTTGATATGAAGTTGATCGTAATAGCCAATATTTATGCGAGAACCAATTTTGATCTCACCTTTCAAAGTTTTTATCTCACCTAAAATGGATTTTAAAAGAGTAGATTTTCCACAACCGTTTGGACCTAAAATAGCGATTTTATCCTGAAATTTTACCAATTGATTTATATCTCGACACAACACGGTGGAACCGAATCCAATATCTACGTTTTTAAATTTTAAAACTTCCTCACCTGACCGAGATTCAATCTCAAATTTAAGATGGTGATTTTTCCCATTTTTTGGTGCTTCTATTCTATTCAATTTATTTAACATTTTTTGACGGGATTGAGCCATTTTTGTTTTTTGCCCCGCCATATTTCTTCTGATAAAGTCTTCTGTATTTTCAATAAATTTTTTCTGTTTAATAAATTCTTTTTCCAGCTGCTTTTCGTGCAATTTTGATTCTGAAAGATAAAAAGAATAATTTCCACTATATGTAATTAAGTTTGCTGATGAAATTTCCAAAATTTTTGTTACGGTTCTGTCCAAGAAATAGCGATCGTGAGAAACTATTACGTATGGTTTACTCGAAGATTTAAGATACTTTTCCAACCAAAAAATCATTTTAAAATCAAGATGGTTTGTTGGTTCATCAAGAAAAAGCACATCGTATGGCTTTAATAAAATTTTTGCCAATTCTATTCGAGATTGCTCACCTCCGCTAAAAGTCCCGACGTTTTGATTCCAAGAAGTTTTAGGAAATTTAAGAATAGATAAAATTTTCTCCATCTCAGTAAAAATATGGTAACCGTTAATTGATTCAATTTTATTTTGAAGTTTTTCCAATTGTTTTAAATCATCATCATCTTTTAAATTTTTTTGAATTTCTTCCATTTGATTATGAAGGGAAATGACGTCTTTTCGTGAAGATAAAACTTCTTCATAAAGAGTGTTCTCATAATTCAAATTCGGTTGTTGCGACAAATAAGCAATCGATCTATTTTTCGCAATATGGACATCACCTTCATCTGCCGGCAATTGTTTAGTTATAATATTAAACAAAGTTGTTTTGCCGGCTCCATTTCTACCGACAAGCCCGATTTTAGAATTTTCTTCAATCGAAAAAGATATATTTTTTAGAACCGTTTTATCTGCGAAATTCTTTGATATTTTTGATATAGAAATTAAACTCAATTACAACTCCATTTTTTTAGCCAAATATTTTTGAGAGGCGGATAATGTCAATATTGATATCTTCAATTTTTATTAATTGCACAACTTAGAAAGT
>JAMOQM010000010.1 GCA_027064005.1 Candidatus Cloacimonadota bacterium
ATTGCACAACTTAGAAAGTGCAACACATTTCATAGATTGCATAACTTGTAAAGTTGCGGAACATTTCATATAAAATTCCTTGTCAAAAATAAGCATTTTTTTTTATTTGCACAATCGGGACGTAGCGCAGTCCGGCTAGCGTACACGAATGGGGTTCGTGTGGTCGCAAGTTCAAATCTTGTCGTCCCGACCATATTTATTCAAAGTATTAAAATTTCTTCAAAAAGCAGTAAATTTTGTGAAAACACAATTTCCAATAATCCAACTCTGCTATTTTTTAGAAATTTCTTCAAATTTTGTTTGACATAAAAAAATCTTATCAAAATCTGGAAAAAAGTTTTTAATCTAATAAAATCTAAGGAGAAAGTATGAATCGTATATCAAAACTACTTGCAATTGGAATATTTGGCTCGGCATTATTTTTAGCAGCCTGTGCGCCAAAACCACCGGAAATCACTAAAACCCAACTAAGTCAATCTGAAGAAGAAGCTGTTCAAAGTGAAGCTGAAGTAAAAAAATTACAAGCTGAGAAAAAACAATTACAACAAAAATTGGCTCAAAAAAAGAGCGAATTAGAAAGTTTAAAACAGTATAAAAATCAAATCGACGGCGAGTAATTGGGGGAATAATGAAAAAAATAATAATTTTAACCATAGTATCAATATTAGTTTTGCCGATTATGTTAAGTGCAAAAGTTACATATCTTTCTTATGAAGATTACAAAAAATTAAGTAAAAATGAAAGAACAAAATATTTAGCAGACCTTCAAAGTAATTTGGCTGACAATCAACAAAGAAAAGCTGATGCTTTAGCTCAAAAAGAAAATCTTAATAAGGAAATTGCTAAATTAAAAACTGACATTTCCAAAGTAGAAGCTGAATATAACACCGTTTACAATGAAATCTTAGTAAAATTAAATGTTACTCCGGATTCAAAAGCAAATGTTCAAGCTAAAATTAATTGGTTCAAATCAAAATTTAATTCTTTTGAAAATCTTTCTGATAACGAATTATGGAAAGCTAGAAAAGATTTTAAAGCTGTTTTGAATGAATATAATAATTACAGAAAAACAAATGAAGCTAAAATGCCTGATTTCCGAAAAGATTTTTCTGATTTAGACAATAAAATTGCTAATTTAGATACCGGTATCCAAAATGCTAGACCAAAATATTACGAAGAAGAATATACTGTTCAGGCAGGTGATTATCTTTCAAAAATTTCCGGTTATAAATTCATTTATGGAGATCCTTCAAAATGGGGAATCATTTATAGAGCAAACCGCGATCAAATTAAAGATCCTAACATTATTTCTAAAGACCAAGTTATTAAAATTCCTCGCGGATTACCAAATAGCTGGAAAGTTTATCGTGGAGAATTTTTATGGAAAATCGCATCATATCCTGAAGTTTATGGTAACGGTGCAAAATGGCCTCTTATTTTTAGAGCAAATAAAGATCAAATTAAAGATCCTAATTTAATTTTCCCTAATCAAGTTTTTGAAATTCCAAGAGATTAATTCTCAATTAAAAAGTCCCTTTTCAATAAGGGACTTTATTTTCTATACAATTTTATGCACAAATCCCTAAAATACCTTTTAATTATAATATCTGTCATTTTTACGATAATTACTCTTTTCTATTCCGAGAAAACTTCTTCAAAATATTCGAATCTTGTTGTTGGACAAATTTCTGATAAAACAATTTTGGCACCATTTGATTTTGATGTTTTAAAATCTCAAGAAATGCTGAATAAAGAAACTAAAAATTTGCTACATAATGTGAAACCAATTTATAAAATTTCTGATGATATTAATTTTGAAATATACAAAAGGTTAAATTCATTAACTGAAAATTTCGCAAACAACCAATCAGCAAATTCAATCCAAAAAATAGTTAATTCCCCTTTTGATCAAAAAGATATAAATTATTTGAAAGATAAAAATAACCGCTTAGAATTATATAAAAGAATTTCAGAAAAATTGCCCCAAGTTTTACAAATAGGTATTTATTCTGATTCACTTAATGTAAAAGACATCACACTTTTTACAAAAGGTCATTTTAGGACATTCAATCTTAATCGCCTTTATTCTCTTCAAGAAGCAATAAATAAATTATCTATAGAAATCAATAAATTTGATATCCCACAAAAAATAACAAAAGATGTTTTGAGCTTTGTTTTACTTTCAAATATTGTTTACGACCCTCAATTAACGGGAGAAATAAAACAAAAAAAATTGAATAAATTAACCCCGCTTTATACAAAAATTCTTAAAAATGAAGCGATCATTCGAAAAAATCAAAAAATTACAAAAATCGACTTACTGAAAATTGAATCATTACAAAAAGAAATTAAACGCCGAAATATAAATAATGAACAGACAAAGAAACCGGCTTATATCTTTTCATTATTTTTATTCTTCTTAATTTTGAACATCTTTATCATCATTATTTTGCATTATTTTAAAATGCTGGAAAATGATTCGCTGAATAATTATTTAGTTATATTTTCCATTACCGGAATATTTTTAATTATCTATATCTTGCTCAGTAATAATCATATCTCACCAAAATATTTTCCCTATTCATTACCTATATTTTTAATTTATTTCATCTATAAGAACGGTATAACCATACCATTTGGAATCTATTTTATTTTCGTTATTTCAATTTTCCCAAACTTAAATATCCCGATAATGAATGTCTCAATTTTAACATCGATTCTATCAACTCTCATAGTTTGTGAAATGCGTAAAGACGAACATACTGAGATTTTTTCACTTTTTTGGATTTTCATATTTTTATTTTCCGTTTCAATCTTTACACTTTCTTACATTAAATACCGCTCATTTGATCTTATCTTAACTAATTATTTCTACATTATTTTGTCATCTATACTTTCTTATTTATTAGCGGCTCTAATTTATCCGTACGTTCAAAAAAGAGTAAATATTGTAAATAAACAAATTTTAGTGGAATTAATTAATTACGATATCCCCTTATTAAAAAAATTGGCGAATGTTGCCCCCGGTACTTATCATCATTCCCTAATTGTGGGAAATCTCTCCGAATCCGCAGCTGAAGCGATCGGAGCGGATCCTTTGTTAGCCAGAGTGGGCAGTTATTATCACGATATTGGTAAAATCTCGGATCCGGAAATTTTTATCGAAAATAATGAAAATGCTGTTTTAATACACTCTAAACTTACTCCGGAAGAAAGTGCTGAAAAAATAAAGAATCATATCAATGTTGGAGTAAATTTAGCTACAGATTATAAACTTCCGAAAATTGTAATTGATATTATTAAACAACATCATGGAAATAGTTACGTAAAATATTTTTTAATAAAAGCTAAAGAAAGCAATAGAAAAATAAATATCAGCGATTTTAAATATGACGGACCGCTCCCGAATACTAAGGAAGCAGCCATTGTAATGATTTCAGATATTGTAGAATCAACTATTAAATCTTTGAAGAATCCAAGTAGTGAAGCAATGAAAGAAGTTATTGAAAATTCAATTCAAAATCTCGTTTTAGAGAAACAATTAATTGATTCTCAACTAACTTTTTCCGACCTTGAAAAAATAAAAATGACCTTTATTCCTATTTTAGAAGGAATATACCGTCATCGAGTTGAATATAAATGAGGAATTAATTTGAAAAATATTGTTCTAATAAATAAAACAGGGAGAGATTTCTCTTCCTATAATTTCCAGAAAGTTTTTGATGCGGTTTCTCAAGGAGAAGGCTTTCCAAATAATAAATCTTTGAACCTTACCTTATCAAACGGAGACTTTATTAAATCACTAAATAAGAAATTTCGTAGCAAAGATTCTAAGACTGATGTGCTGTCTTTTCCTACTCAAATTGATTTTTTACCAATGTTGGGAGATATAATCATTGACATTGAAGTAGCAGAAAATCAAAAAGGAAACAGATCTTTAGAATCTGAATTGCAATACCTATTATTACATGGAATTCTCCATCTTTTAGGTTATGATCATATTGCAGCAAAAGATAAACAGATTATGGAATCTAAAGAAAAAAAATATTGGAAAATTATTAAGGAGTTGTAAAAATTTTGGAAGATGGTATATCGTACTTAAGTATATTTATATTTTTAGTCTTGTCAGGTTTTTTTTCAGGTTCGGAAACAGCATTTTTTTCATTAACAAAAATTAAAGTAAAAACTTTCTCTAATTCGGAAGATTCTTCATTTAGAAGAATTTACAGACTATTAAGTCATCCGCATCGATTATTAATCACTGTTTTACTTGGTAATACAATTGTTAATGTCGCCGCATCATCAGTAGCAACAATTATCGCAATTAATTTAAGCTCTAAAATTTTCGGACAAAGCAGTCAACAATACGTAAATTATTTCGTCGGTGCAGAAATCATTTTAATGACAATTTTACTTTTGATTTTCGGAGAAGTTGCTCCAAAATTAATAGCTTATTCCAAAGCGGAAAAATTTGCCAAAACTTCCGGAATTTTTGTAGAAATGACTTATTTCATTTTCTACCCGGTTATCAAAATTCTAGAACTAATTAACAAAATATTTTCAAGGGAAACCATTACCTTGAAAACAAATTCCAATGAGGAAATAACTTCAGACGACATTCACGATTTCATTAATTCTTCAACTTCAAACCATCCTTTAATGGAAAGTGAAAAAAAAATGATTGATGGAATTTTTAAATTTAGCTCAACAAAAGTAAAAGAAATAATGGTTCCGCGAGTAGATATGGTTTCAATTCAAATTGATGAAACTCGTGAAAAAATTATTGAAAGAATTGTTCATTCCGGACACTCGAGAATTCCTGTTTTCAAAGAAAATATTGATAACATTGTAGGATTTATTTACGCTAAAGATTTGATTCTTAATCCAAATAATAAAGATTTTTCTAAGCTTATCAGAACACCACTGTTTGTTCCCGAAAATATGAAAATCCAAACAATGCTAAATATGTTCAAAGCAAAAAAAGTTCATATCGCAATTGTTGTTGATGAATATGGCGGAACTTCCGGATTAATTTCTCTCGAAGATATTTTAGAAGAAGTAGTCGGTGAGATTGTTGATGAATCTGACATTGAAGATGAACAAATTGTCAAATTGTCTGAAAATGTTTTTAAACTTTCCGGTATGATTTCTATTGATGATTTAAACAGTGAATTTGACCTAAATATCGATGAAGAAGAATATGATAACTTGGCTGAATTTCTGTATGACCAATTCAATAAAATCCCGGAACAAAATGAAAAACTCCGCTACAATGATAAAGCTATTTTCACAATTTCCAAAAAAGACAATCAACGTATTATTTTCGTTAAAATGAGGTTATTAAATTCATGAAAAAAATAGTCCTATTACTCATTCTATTTTCGGCTCAAATAATTTTTGCCGAAAATATTAATCTAAACATAACTTATCTTGGAATGCCGGCGGTAAATGTAAATATGGCCATTTCCGATTCATCATTAAGTGTTTCGGCGAAATCCGTTTCAATAACAAAAATGTTGGCAAAAATGGATAACCTTTACGAAGTAAAATTCACTTCAACTCAAATCCTGCCAATTTATTATAAAAAAATAATTAAACAAAATAAGTATTCGGAAGATAGAATTACTTTTTACAATCGTAAAAAACTAATCGGCAGCAGAAAAAGTTTTTTAACTCACACCTCAATTAATTACAAAATAAATGAGGAAAGCCGTGATTTTTTTTCATCATTACTTCTTATGAGAAAAATAAACGGTCAAAAACATAAAGAAATATATTTAGATGCCAACACGCGAATTTGGAAAGCAGATTTAACTCTCGTGAAAACCGAGAATATAGCAACTAAAATCGGCAATTTCGAATGCAATAAATATCAAATAAAATTTAAAAAAATATCTCATGAAAAAAAAGAACGCAGCGATATGTTAACAAATAATTTAGTTAATGAAAAAGGAATCCTGTATTTTTGGATTACCAATGATGGCAGAAATATTCCGGTTTTAGCAAAGTATTCTCGAAAACCATTCCCTGTATATTGGAAAATAAAATCTTATGAAAATTAAAAAAATATCAAATCTGTATTTTATTTTATGGTTATTAGTGATAATTTCAGTCTCATCTATTCCACATCTAAAAGCTCCTGGGCCTGACAAAATCGGAATGGATAAATTCTATCACTTTTCAGAATATTTTATTCTCGGTATCATATTTCTAAAATCGGTTTATTTTAGTGTCGATCGACGAAAAGTGCATTTACTGGTTATTTTTATGTTTATTTTTCCTATCTTAGATGAATTACATCAGCATCTAATACCGGGGCGACAATGTTCCTTCTATGATATTATAGCCGACACTTTAGGATTATTAATTCCCTTCTTGGTTGCGAAATATATTCACTTTAAAACAATTCATCATGAGAAGCTTAATTAAAATTGATTATCAAAAAAAATCGTTACAAAAAAATGTAAAACTCGGCAAGAATATTTACGTGAAATCGCAATCTATGAAAAAAGTTTTTCCTTTGTCCCTAGGCTTTTAGCTCATGATTATTCGACATTATCTATAGAATATATAAATGGTGAAACTATCGGAAGGTTGGCTAATCCTGACTTTTCTAAATTAGGTGAAATTTTCGCCGGATTGCATTCTCATAAAAACAAATCTTCTCTTTCTATCTGTCATAACGATACAAATCCTAAAAACTATCTCGTTGATAAAAATGGAAAATATTTCATGATTGATTTTTCAGACTGGACATTTGATTATCCCGAAAAAGATCTTATTCATTTTTTGATGTTCCGGTGCTCAATTTATTCTCATAAAAAGTTGAAATTAGCTTCTGAATTGTTTTTAAATTCTTATCAAAAAAAACAAGATATTAACCCAATAATATGGAAGAAATTTTATCATGAAATTGAAATAAAGTTTGATGAAAGACGAAAACGCTTTAATAAAGAGGAAATCTTAGCTTCAAATATTCTCAAATCAAATCGTAGTTTTCTTAAAAATGTTTTTTAAAATAGGATTAACTTCTCCCGAAAAAACTCAATTATTTTTGTAAAACCAAACCTCATTTTAATAGTAATTTGAACCTAAAATCCATTCTGAAAATAAATGGAATTCAAAGGACAAAATGGTTGACAGTTAAGGTATATTTACGAAAAAAGGAAGTATGTATAAATGACTTAATAACAAAAATTTAAAGAGGTATGAATGACTAATTCAAATTATTCTGCAAAGAGTATTAAAGTATTAAAAGGACTCGAAGCAGTTAGGAAAAGACCGGCAATGTATATTGGCGGTACAAGTGCTCGTGGTCTTCATCATCTTGTTTATGAAGTAGTTGATAATAGTATCGATGAAGCGTTAGCAGGATTTTGCGATCAAATCAAAGTTGTAATAAAGTCTGATGGAAGTGTTACTGTTGAAGATAATGGTCGCGGAATTCCCGTTGACATGCATAAAGATATGAAAGTACCGGCAGTTCAGGTTGTCTTAACAGTATTACATGCCGGTGGTAAGTTTGATAATGATTCCTATAAAGTTTCCGGTGGTCTTCACGGGGTTGGTGTTTCTTGTGTAAACGCATTAGCATCTCTTTTAGAAGTTACTATTTTCAAAAACGGTAAGAAATATTATCAAAAATATTCAAAAGGTATTCCTCTTCAAAAATTAGAAGTTTTGGGTGAAACGACAAAACAAGGAACTTTAATCCGTTTCATTCCTGATGAGACTATTTTTGAAACGACAACATTCAGTTTTGATTATTTGGCAGTTAGATTGCGAGAGTTAGCATTTCTAAATAAGGGCGTGAGAATCGTTCTTGAAGATGAGACTACAAACAAAAAACACGATTTCAAATATGAAGGCGGAATCGTATCTTTTGTAAAATATGTAAATGAAGGGAAAAAATGTCTTTTCAATAATCCCATCTTCGTTCATGGAATCAAGAATAAAGTTGATTTTGAAGTTGCAATCCAATATAATGAAGGATATAAAGAAAACATAATTTCTTTTGCGAATAACATCAATACTATTGAAGGTGGAACTCATTTAAGCGGATTCAAATCAGCATTAACAAGAGCTGTAAATACTTACATTAAAGAAAACAACATGCTGAAAAATGTAAAAGTTTCTCCACAAGGCTCTGATATTAGAGAAGGATTGGCTGCTATTATCAGCATTAAAGTTCCAAACCCACAATTTGAAGGACAGACAAAAACAAAGCTACAAAATTCAGAAATTGAAGGAATTGTTAATTCTAATGTTTATGAAAAGCTAATGATATTTTTTGAAGAAAATCCTACGGAAGCAAAAGCAATCGCCCAGAAAGCAATTATCGGTGCTCGTTCAAGAGAAGCTGCCAGACGTGCAAGAGATTTAACCAGACGTAAATCTGTTTTGGAAAGCGGTTCGCTTCCCGGAAAATTGGCGGATTGTTCATCAAGAGATCCTAAAACTACGGAAATATTCTTGGTCGAAGGGGACTCAGCCGGTGGCTCAGCAAAAATGGGACGCGATAGAGAAATTCAAGCAATTTTACCTCTTTGGGGAAAAATGCTCAATACGGAAAAAGCTAGAATTGATAAAGTTCTCAATAATGAAAAAATTCTTCCAATCATTCAGGCGATCGGAGCCGGAATAGGCGAACAATTTGACATCACAAAAATTCGTTATGATAAAATTATAATTATGGCCGATGCCGATGTCGATGGTGCCCATATTTCAACATTATTACTAACTTTTTTCTACAGATATATGCAACCACTTATCGAAAACGGACATGTTTATATTGCAAAACCACCGCTATTTTTAGTTAAAAAAGGAAAAACAAAACGTTATGTTTTTTCCGAGGAAGAAAGAAATACGGTTACAAAAGAATTGGGAACCGCCGGAGTTTCTGTCCAACGTTACAAAGGTCTTGGTGAAATGAATCCGGAGCAACTATGGGAAACAACCATGAATCCGGAAGAACGATATTTAATTTCCGTAAGTATTGATGACGCTATCGAATCGGACAGAATGTTCTCTATTTTAATGGGAGAAGAAGTAGAACCCAGAAGGAAATTTATTGAAGAAAACGCCCAATACGCAGAAAATATTGATATTTAAAAGAACGGAGGAAAAATGCTTCAGGATGAATCAAAAATTATTCATGTCCAAATAGAAGATGAATTACAAAAAAGATATATAGAATACTCGATGAGCGTAATAGTTTCGCGAGCGTTACCAGATGTTAGAGACGGGTTAAAACCTTCTCAGCGAAGAATTCTTTACGCAATGAAAGAACTTAATCTTGCCCCAAATAAAGGTTTCCGTAAATGTGCTAAAATTGCCGGTGATACTTCCGGTAACTACCATCCGCACGGTGAACAAGTTGTTTATCCAACTTTAGTTAGAATGGCACAACCTTGGAACTTGAGATATCCCCTCGTAAACGGACAGGGAAACTTTGGTTCTATTGATGGTGACCCACCGGCTGCAATGCGTTATACAGAAGCAAAACTTTACAAGACTTCAATGGATTTGATGGAAGATTTGGATAAAGACACGGTTGATTTTCGGGCAAATTATGATGATACTCGTAAAGAACCAATCGTATTCCCGTCAAAACTTCCTAATCTTTTAATTAACGGATCTTCGGGAATCGCAGTGGGAATGGCTACAAGTATCCCCCCCCACAATCTTTCTGAAATATGTAATGCAGTAAAAGCTTTAATTGATAATCCGGATTTAAGCCCTTTGGATTTGATGGAAATTGTAAAAGGTCCTGATTTTCCAACCGGAGGTCAAATCGTTGGTAAAGCAGGTATTTTGGATTATTTCCAAACCGGCAGAGGAAAAATTAAACTTCGCGGTAAAGCACATATTGAGGAAAACGCAAAGCACAACGATTTTATCGTTATCACGGAAATTCCTTACCAATTAAATAAAACACTGTTAATCGAAAAAATAGTATCTTTAGTTAAGGAAAAAAGAATCGAAGGAATTAGTGATATTCGGGATGAAAGTGGCAGACAAGGAATGCGTCTCGTAATAGTTGTTAAGAAAAATTCAGATGCAAATATTGTTTTAAATCACTTATATAAATTCTCACAATTGCAATCAACTTTTAGTGTTATCAATCTTGCGTTGCTTGATAACGCTCCTAGAATTTTCACACTAAAAGAAACGATTGAGCAATATATAATTTTCAGACACGAAGTTATTGTTCGTCGCACTAAATTTGAATTAAAAAATGCCGAGGCAAGACTTCATATTTTAGAAGGTTACAGAATTGCTCTCGACAATATTGATGAAATAATAAAAACAATCAGAGCTTCGAAAAATACAGAAATTGCCCGCAATCAATTAATGGAGAAATTCAAACTTAGCGTAATCCAAGCAAAAGCTATTTTAGAAATGAAATTGCAAAAACTAACAGGTTTGGAACGAGATAAAATTGAGCATGAATATAATGAAATCTTAAAAACCGTTGATAGATTACGTGAAATTCTTTCCACAAAAGAATTGAGAATGGGAATCCTTAAAGACGAAATGGATGAGTTAATCGCAAAATACGGTGATGAAAGACGTACTTCCATTATCGAAAACACCGGAGATTTTGAAATTGAAGATTTAATCGAAGAGCAAGATATGGTTGTAACAATTTCTCACGAAGGTTATTTGAAAAGATTAGGGCTGGATACTTATCGTCAACAAAATCGTGGCGGAAAAGGATCTAATTCCACAAATCTTAAAGAAAATGATTTTATTGAAACGATCTTTGTCGCTTCAACTCATGCAAATATTCTATTCTTCACTGATATGGGTAAATGCTATTGGCTCAAAGTTTATGAAATTCCTGAAGTTTCAAGAACTGCTCGGGGGAAATCAATTGTTAATCTTCTCAAATTAGAGAAAAATGAAAACATTAAAGCTTTTGTAACTGTTAGAGATTTCACAGATAATAAATATGTTATGATGGTTAGTGCAGCAGGAATTATCAAAAAAACTGAACTTAGTGCTTTCTCAAGACCAAGAAAAACAGGAATCAAAGCTATAAAATTATTACCGGGTGATGAACTTATTGATGCTCAAATTACAGATGGTACAAATGATATTATCTTAGCAACTCACACCGGATTTTCCAATAGATTTAATGAGACTGAAGTCAGATCAATGGGAAGAGTTGCTCGAGGAGTAAAAGGTATTTCCTTAAGAAAAGACGATAAAGTTGTGGCAATGGTTGTACTTCATCGAGAAGGAAGCATCTTGGCTATCAGTGAAAACGGTTTCGGTAAACGTTCTAAACCGGAACAATATCACGCCACTCATCGTGGTTCCAAAGGTGTAATTACTTTAAAAACAACAAAACGAAACGGTCATCTTGTTTCATTAATGGAAGTTGTTGATACCGATGATCTTATGATTGTTACTAAACAGGGTAAAATCGTAAGACTTTCTATCGGAGATATGAACACAATTGGCAGAAATACACAAGGTGTTAAATTAATTAATCTTAATGAAGACGATAAAGTTTTCGATATCACACTTATTGAAACAAACGAAGAAGAAATCGCTGAAACAAAATCAGATGCAAAAATCGAAGAAATTGTTAAAGAAGAAAAATAATCATAAACAAATATTCAGGAGTTTAGTGCATAAGCTCCTGTTTATTTCTTTTGTTTTCTTATTCTCTTGCACTCATTATTACCTACCATTATCTGATGGAAAATTGCAACAAATTGACGACTTTTCTGTTTTGGAAGATGGGCAAATTATCTATGCGGTAAGTTTGAAAAATTGGTATCACGATCCCCAAGAAATTTCCGACAATTATTTTCCTGTCTTTATTACGATTAACAATCAAACTACGAAAAAATTGAAAATCAGTCGTGATGATATTATTCTTTTAGATGAAAACAATAATCAGTATGATAGCATCCCCAATCAGGAATTGATCGATTTGGTTGATAATTCCAGCTCCCAAAATTTGATTGTTGATAAATATGACATTGGTAATTTAGACAAAAAAAATGAAAGAATTCAAAGAAATATTGAAGGTAAAAATAATATTTTACGATACTCTTTTCATTTTGGATTTATTGCACCGGATGCTAAAAAAAGCGGATTTGTATTTTTTCCCGAAATTCCTTCCAAAAATAATAAGATTTCAATCATAATTAAAAATCATAAATTTAGCTATATAAAATCTAAAAACTAACAGGAGTTTTTATGCTCGACTTATTAGAACAAAAAAAACGCACCGCATATGCGGAAGATTTAAATGAAAAAAATGTTAATCAAAAAGTAACATTAATGGGCTGGGTTCACCGAAGACGTGATCTTGGAAATCTTATTTTTATAGATCTCCGTGACGTTAGCGGTATTATCCAAATTGTCTTTGATCCAAAAAATAAGGCAGTTCATGAAAAAGCTCATCAATTAAGAAATGAATACGTTATCGCTGTAACCGGTATCGTAAATCATAGAACCGACAAAAATATTAATCCGGATATGAAAACAGGAAAGATTGAAATCATTGCCGAAGAAATTTTGTTTTTAAACGATTCCACACCTTTGCCGGTACAAATTAATGAAAATATTCTTCCTGAAGAAGATCTAAGATTAAAATACAGATATTTAGATTTAAGACGCGAAAAACTTCAAAATATTATGAAATTACGCAACAAAGTTATATACAAAATTAGAGAGTTTATGCAAAATAAAAACTTTTTGGAAATAGATACTCCGATTTTGATGAAAAGTACTCCGGAAGGAGCACGAGATTATTTAGTTCCAAGTCGTATTCATAAAGGACAATTTTTTGCCTTACCGCAATCTCCTCAAATTTATAAACAACTTTTGATGATTTCAGGTTACGACAAATATTTCCAAATAGCCAAATGCTTTAGAGATGAAGATTTACGTGCTGATCGCCAACCTGAATTTACCCAGCTTGATATCGAGATGAGCTTTGTAAACGAAGAAGATATTTATCGCGTAATTGAAGAATTAATGGGTAGCATTTTCAAAGATACAATCAATGTTGAACTTCCTAAACAATTTACAAAATTAACTTATAACGAATCAATGACAAGATTTGGGAATGATAAACCGGATTTAAGATTCGGAATGGAATTGATAGATTTATCTGAGACTTTGACATCTTCAGAATTCAAAGTATTCAAATCAGCTTTAGAAAACAACGGCTCTGTTCGCTGTATTGTAGCTGAAGGTTGTGCAAATTATTCTCGAAAAATGACCGATAATTTGATTGCAAAAGCTAAACATCTCGGAGCAAAAGGTCTCGCATTTGTTAAAATAAAAGAGAATGGTTTTGAAGGCGGAATTTCTAAATTCTTATCTGATTCTGAAAAAGAAAATATTTTGCATAAAACTCAAGCTAAAAACGGAGATTTAATCCTCTTTGCTGCTGATTCAAATCCTATTGTATTTAAAGTTCTTTCCGATTTAAGAAATTATTTTGGCAAAGAATTAAAATTGTATAACCCGAATGATTATTATTTTGCTTGGATTACCGATTTCCCATTATTTGAATATAAAAATGACCATTGGGAAACCGCTCATCATATGTTTACTCTTCCTAAAACAGAAGATTTAAAATATTTTGATGATGAAAAAGATTACGGCAAAATAAAAGGTCAGCTTTACGATTTAGTTTGCAATGGTTATGAAATTGCATCAGGAAGTATAAGATGCCACAGATTGGATATTCAAAAGAAAATATTTAATGTAATTGGACTTTCAGATGCAGAGTTGGAAGAAAAATTCGGATTTTTCTTAGAAGCTTTGCAATACGGAACTCCTCCTCATGGCGGAATTGCTCCCGGAATTGACCGACTAATGATGCTTATCGCAAAAACCGATTCAATCACCGATGTAATAGCTTTTCCTAAAACTTTGAAAGCTGCTGATTTAATGAGCCAAGCACCTTCTCATGTTTCCGAAAAACAACTTAACGAACTTCATATTAAATTAGATATTAATGAAAAAAATTAGCTGCGAAATAATCGCAGCTTTTTTTAATTTTACAAACCAATAATTAAAAGCTTTTAAATATTCTAGCTTGAGAATTTCCGGGAGCTTGAATATCCAAATCTAAAAAATATCCAAAAGGGGTTTGAAATACTTCAAATTCCGAATTTTTCAATCTTTCTTCAGCTTTATTAAAAATTTCTTTGCTGAAATTAGGATTAGCTTTACTTTCCGAAAGATGAGCAAAAGAATGCAACACTACTTTTTTGGTAGAATTCTTTTTTGAAGCCCATTTGATATTTTTAATCAACTTTGTTACGGTTTTCCCGGAATCGTTTTCGTCGTTTTCCTCAGCTTGAATAAACGCAACTAAAGCGTTTTTTATAGATTTATCCTCATTTATTTCAGGAAAATCATCTAAAGTTTTGGTTGTCGTTTTATAGCGAAAGCTGTCGGCATAAATCATTAATAATTTCATCATCTTTCCTTAATCTTAAATATTTAGGTAAATTTAAGATTATTTATTTTAAATTTGAATTTGGATAATTTTTCTTTTTGTACTTCTAACTCATTCAAAATTTGTGTTTTAGAATCTTCAAAAAATCCTTTTAGATTTGAAAATAAATCCAAATAATATTCAGTTCCTTTTTCTAAATTTTCAATGAAATTCAAATAATATTTAATTTCTTTATCAGTTAAATTATCTTGAACTTCTTCAAATTTCTTACTTAGATAATTATAATAAATATCCAATTCTTTCACAAACATATTTGGACGGTCATTTCGCGATATTACATTAATTCTACCATAAATATGATCTACCATTTCTTTAAGGGTCATCCGATGAGAAAAATACGCTATATTTGGTCCCGGACAAACCGACACACCTCGTCCTTCCGATCCTGTATCTATATTATTTGTAATCAAAGAAGAAGTTCCCAATCCAACGCAAATACAAGATTTCTCCACAATTTTATCAAATTGTTTTTGATATTCTTCCGGAGCGAGATTTTTTTGTTTCAATTGCTTTATTTTCAGACTTTGATATTGTCTGGAAGCTGTACACATCCCTCTGTCCGAGAATTCCCTATCTAATCCGACATATTTTTTAGGACAATTACTGCCCGGATTCCCAATTTCGATTTGATGTCTTTTTTCAATATCTTTTGAATTATTTTTCAAACTGTTAAAAGGTACGCCGAGAGGAGAAATATTACTGAGACACAAATCATTTTCTTTGGCACTTTCCAATTTTTCCAAAGTATCTTCATCAATATTAACCACTTCAGGCACCAACAAAAAAGGTGTCCCCCAACCAACCGAGTCAACCTTATAATGATCAAGTAAAAAATTATGCTCTTCGGAAGTTCCAACACCACCTTGAGCAGTTATTTTCATTGGTAATTCAGTATCCGGAACGGCTTTTTCTTTTTTAGCCAAACCTTTATCAAAAATTGATTTCAGGTAAGATTTTAATTCATTTTTTTTATCTTTAAATTCTGAGAGAATCGGACCTAAAAGATGACCGTCAGAAGCAAAAGCATGACCACCGCAATTTAATCCCGATTCAACTCTAAATTCCGAAACCCAAAGTCCTTTTTTAGCAAGAATCTTACCTTGAATTAAAGCTGAGCGATAATCACTTACTTTCAATACAATTTTCTTTTTTAACTCACCAAATTTATTGGGATAAAAATCTTCAAAATTTTCTAAATATTTGTAAAGATGAGAATTTAATCCCGCCGAAAAGATTATTGATGAATTCAAATCGCTGGTGGCAAATCCTCTTAAAGCGGAATGGGCATCATTAATTTCAGGTGACAACTTACCATTTTCATCATAATGTTCTCTGTCCACTTTTGTCATAATATTAACATCGATACTGCCCATAGACAATTTGTCTTTTATCCAATTAGAAATTTCTGATAAATCGAGTTTGGTTTTAATATTTTCAAATTCTTGTTTTAAAGTAGAATTTTCAGGCAATAAACTTAAATATTCCTTTATTCCCGAAGCTTTTTCCAAAGTAGTATTTTTCAAATCTTCAAATTTTTCTTCAGCTAATTTATTAATTAAATTCAAATAAGATTTGACTCTCTTAGCTCGAAAATCTTCTATTTTTTCTGAAATTTCTTCGTATTTAATTTTGTACTTATTACAATACATTTTTCTGATTTTCTCCATTAAAATGTCATCAACCATTGAAATAGCGGAGCTAATTCCAAAAGGTGCGACTTTAATAGGAGTATCAATTGTAAATCCAATTCCCATTACCGGAATATGGAATGAATGTGTTTTACACATATGTTCACCTATTTTTTTCATAGCTCGAATAATATATTATTCGAATGATTTATATTTGGTTTAACGGAAATTACCTCAGTAACGTATTAAACCATCGCTGTTACATCCCTTTCCAACCTTCAGCTTCCAATTGGAAAAATTTATTTCCTTCTTCAGGAGTCATCACGTCAATCTCAATATTAACAATTGCCCCAATTCCTTCCAAAGGAGATTGTAAACTATTAATTAGCATATCTTTGATTGGGATATTTAATGCCGGAAGCGCTAAGACAATCTTAACATCTTTTCCATCGATTTGATAAGATCTGATAATTCCTAAATCTAATAATGAGAAATTAATTGCCGGATGTTTAACATTTTTAATTATTTCAATAGCTTGATTTTCAAAATTCATTTTTCTTCCTTTAAATTTTTTTACTATTAATTTTTATTTGCTATAATTGTCCACAAAATTTTTCTTAAAACTTATAGAAGATAGATAAAATGCACTAAATTCAGGAATTTGGTGAATTAATTTTTTATTTTTTTTTAGCAATAATCTTTAAAACAGGTGCAAATAATTTTGCGAAAACTGATTTTGACCAAGCTATTCCTTGCGGTCCTGCCAAGAAAACACCTAATCCTAACATTGCCCAACTTAATCCGTATATGGCAAATCCAATATAAGAATAGGTAGAATTATGATATTTAAAAGCGATTGAGTTAAAAAAAACCATTCCACCCCATCCAATAGGTTGATTAATAACCAAGAGAATACAACCGATAATAAATTTTGTTCTGGATTTTTTCATTATTCTTGAGGCAACCAAATATCAAATTGAGCACCATGATCTTCTTTATTTTTCACAGTAATTGTCCCATTATGGTCTGAAATTATTTTTTTCACAATAGCCAATCCTAAACCGGTACCTCCTGATTTTCCCATCGTTACAAACGCTTCAAATAATTGGTCAATTATCTTTTCGGGAATCCCTGGTCCATCATCTGAAATAACAAAATGAAGTTTCCCGTTTTCAATTGATGCTGTAAAATAAATAGTACCTTGAAATTTCAATGCTTCTAAGGAATTTTTAATCAAATTAATAATAACTCTCTTAATTTTCTTCTCATCAAATTTGATCTTAGTTCCCGAATCAATTTCATTTTTTGTTATTACTTTAATATCTCTATCATCAGCCATTGGCATAGAATTGTCTAAAATATCAGTATAAAATTCATCAAAATTAATATTGTCCTTCACAATACTACTTTGTTCACCTCTGGCAAATTCTAAGATCTCTCTGACCATTCCGTCCAAAGTTTTAGTTTGTTTGATAATTTTGTCAGCTGAAATTGCTGTCTGCGGAAAAGCATCTTTTATCATTTGAGCAGTTAATACAATTATAGTTATAGGAGTTTTAATATCGTGAACAATCTTGCTGGCAGCAGTACCAATTGCCGCAAGTTTATTTTTTCTTAAAAGTGTGTCCCACGTTTTAACATAACGTTCATTAGTTTCTCTCAATCTGGAGGAAATCTTCTTAGTTAATATTAACAAAATATTCGGGTTTTGCATACAAAGATCCAGAAAATCACTTTTTAAGAATTTGAGCAATTTACAATCTGTAAGACATAAAGCGGAAGCTGACCTTCCCTGTTCTTCAATCAAAGCCATTTCACCAAAATAATCATTACTCGTTAATTCCATAAGCCCCGTTTCATGATCATTTGCTTCTATATTAATAATCTTCGTTATAGATACTTTTCCCTCAATAATAATATAAAAACTATCCCCTATTTCATTTTCACGAAAAATATATTTGCCTTTCTTAAATAAGACAACTTTTGCAATATTATTAAGTTTGGTTAAATATTCAGAAGATAATTCTTCAAACAAATCAACTTTTACTAATATATTTTGGTAAGTCATTAACTACCTCCAGTTTGAATTAATCAATAAATTCAAGCTATTTACTGTCAACGTATTTTTCAAAAACATTGATACGTAAATAATTTATGTAAATCCCTAATTATTGTTCAAAAAATTAGTTTAAACTGTTTTTGAGAATCATTATCAGAAAAACATATTGACAACAATTCGCAGAAAAAAATATTAGAGAAAAAATATAAAAAGGAGTCAAACATGGAAAAAGCAATTGATAAATTTACGAAATATTTAAGAGAAAACCATATGAGATTAACTAAACCAAGAAGGATAATTGTAGAGTCAATTTTAGAAATAAACAAACATTTTAACGCAGAGTTACTTTATGAAGAAATAAAAAAACGTGACAAATCAGTATCCTTAGCAACTGTTTATCGAACAATGCCACTTCTAATTAAAGCAGGTTTATCAAAACAATCTTTCAGATGTTCATCAAAAGATAATTATGAGAATGCGTACAATGAAGAAAAACATCTTCACATGATTTGTGGAGTTTGTCACAAAATTGTGGAAGTGAATTCAGAAATATGTATGATAAAATTACAAGAAATGGCTCAAGCAAATGATTTTACTTTAAAAAACATAAATATCACGATCAATGGTATTTGTGGAGATTGCAAAAGAAAATTGAAAGAAGAAGATGAAAAAATTTAAAATTGCTCTTGCAGGAAATCCAAATTGTGGGAAAACAACCCTTTTCAACAGCTTAACCGGTTCAAAACAATATGTTGGAAATTGGCCGGGAGTTACAGTTGAGAGGAAAGTTGGTCATTACACATATAAAGATGCCGAATTTGAGGTAGTAGATTTACCGGGAATTTATTCATTTTCCGCCCATTCTTTAGACGAAAAAGTTTCTCGAGAATTTATTCTTTATGAAAACCCTGATTTAATTGTCAATGTCGTAGATGGAAGTAATCTTGAACGAAACCTTTACCTCACCTCTCAGATTTTAGAAATAAAAAAGCCATTTATTGTTGCTTTAAATATGTTGGACATTGCCAAGAAAAAAGGAATAGAAATTGAAATTGATCATTTGGAAACACATTTAGATTCAAAAGTAGTTCCAATTGTTGCAGCAAAAAAAGAAGGGATTAATGTACTTTTAGAGCAAATATACAATTCCTCAAATTCCCCCAAAGTTAGTAAGACGAAAATAGAATATGACGAATATGTTGAAAAATACATAAATAAAATTGAGGAAGAAGTCGAAAAACTTGATAATATCTCTGAATTTAATACCAGGTGGTTGGCAATAAAATTATTAGAAAACGATGAATTAGCATTAAACGTTTGCAAAAATAAAATTCCTTCTTTAAAAAATGCTAAGAAAAAAATTGAAAGCCATATAGGTTCTGACTCTGATATTGTTATTGCAGATGGAAAATACGGGTTTATTCACGGATTGGCAAAAGATGTAACAAAATCAAATAATCTCAATCGCAAAGAAATATCAGATAAAATTGATAAAGTTGTTCTAAGTAAATTTTTTGGATTACCAATTTTTATAGCTATAATGTATGCAGTTTTTATGATTACCATGAATTTAGGAAATCCTTTTATCGGATTTTTTGATAAATTTATGGGGACTATTTTTGTTGATGGATTTTCACATTTATTATCCCAAATTCACACGCCTGATTTTCTCAATCTTCTTTTGGCAAATGGCGTTGGTGGAGGTATTCAAACTGTTTCAACATTTATTCCACCGATATTTTTCATTTTTATGTTATTGGCAATTCTTGAAGATTCAGGATATATGTCGAGAGCTGCGTTCATTATGGATAAATATATGAAATTTATCGGACTCCCCGGAAAAGCATTTATTCCGTTGATTGTTGGATTTGGTTGTACCGTCCCGGCAATAATGGCTTCCAGAACTCTCGAAAATGAGAATGACAGAATCCTCACGATATTAATAAATCCCTTCGTTTCTTGTGGAGCAAGATTACCTGTTTATGCTTTATTGGGATCAGTTTTTTTTGGTGCAAAAGCCGGATTAATAATTTTCTCATTATATTTTATTGGAATTTTAGTAGCTGTTTTATCAGGATTTTTATTCAAAAAAACATTCTTTTCCGGTGATACCTCAACTTACGTCATGGAATTGCCACCTTATCATATTCCTACTATTAATGGAATAATGCTTCATACTTGGACGAAAATTAAGTCATTTATCATCAAAGCAGGACAAGTTATTATTGTGGTTGTTATAATTTTAACCATCTTAAATTCCATAACTTTACAGGGCAAAATAGATACAAACTCCACAGAGAACAGTGTTTTGAGTTATGTCGGAAAAACTTTAACTCCGGCTTTCAAACCTATGGGAATCAAGGCTGATAATTGGCAAGCAACTGTTGGACTTTTCACCGGAATATTTGCCAAAGAATCAATTATCGGAACTCTAAAAAATCTCTACAGCACAAAAACTGATGCTAATGAAGAAGATAATTTAGATTTCACAAAGAAGATTAAAGAATCTTTTCTCGAAATTCCTGCCGGATTTAAAGGAATTGGTTCTAAACTAATTGACCCATTAGGATTCAAATCTAATCTTGATGATTCAAAAGAAGAAGAGAAAAGTAGCATAAATAATACAATGAAAAATGCTTTCGGATCAAAAAACAGAGTATTTGCCTACCTTTTATTTGTTCTCTTATATTTCCCATGCGTGGCAACTTTGGGTGCAATTTATAACGAGATTGGATTAAAATGGGCACTATTCTCAGGATTTTACACAACGACAATTGCGTGGATAATAGCGACAATTTTCTATCAGACAGCGACGTTTTTTGATCATGTTGGAACATCAATTTTTTGGATATTATTTGCTTTTTCATTAGCGACATTATTTTATTCTATATTAAGGGTAAAAAATAAAAAAAGATTAAAAAAAATATAAGGATAGATTATGAGAAATGGTTCAGGTAAAGGATTTGGTAAAGGTTTCGGCAAAGGTCTCGGTCATGGTCGTAATCATAATGAAATGAGAAAATTTCACAACAATAGGAAGTGTTGGAAAGATTTTGACAATGCTTACGAATTAAGCAATATCGAAGAAGGAAATGAAGTTATCATCATCTGTAATCATGATTTAAAGCTTATTGAAATGGGTTTGTATGTTGGTTCAAGAATAAAAATTATGCGTAACTCTTCATCTGATCCTAACATAATTATTGCTGTTGGCGAATCACGTTATTCTTTAAGCAGAGAAATCGCTAAAGAAATATTAGTGAATAAACATGTTGCATGAAATATTGAATTATATCCGGAAAAATAATACCGTTGATTTGAATTCAATTGCGTTACATTTTGATTTGGATAAAACTGCAGCGGAAGGAATGCTCTTTACTTTGATACAAAAAAATAAAATTAAAGAACTTTCCTTCCATTGCGGAAATTGTAAAGGAAGTTGTGGAACTTGTCCTTTTGGCGGTTCCAATAAAACTTATATGATTGTAAAATAAGACACTTATTATTGATGATTAAGATTATCTTAACTCAAAAATTTGCGTTCGCCCTAAAAATTTATATTCCGGCTCTGAAGATTAAACCTTCAAGGTTTTGAAGCCTTAAAGATTTTGCAAAAATAAGAAATCAGCGTTGGAAAAGATAGAAATTAAGAATATCCCGAATGAACTTGATTGCGGAATAACTACAGAGATTAAAACCATTTTTTAGTTCTTGATTTCATCTTCAATTAATTCAAAAGAAAATCTTTATCATTCTTTGATATTTGTTCTCGGAAAATATTTCCTCACAATCTCAAACAATCTCTTTTATATTTCATAACTCTATACCTATCATACAAATAATAAACTGGCACACGGATTGCTTCTATAGTTGCCGGAGGTAATTATGATACGTGGAATTTATCAGAATTCGTCTGCAATGCAGTTGTTGGAAAATAAAGTTGATGTGATTGCTAATAATTTGGCAAATATTTCAACCGCAGGATATAAAAGAAGAGATGTTTCATTTCAACAAATGATTGAAGCGGAGCAAGCTTTAGATAGAAATATGCTTAAAGTTAAATTACCGGATGGATTTACACCAACCTATACGGATAATTCCGATGGAAGATTAAAACAAACCGGTAACCCTTTGGATATCGCTTTGAGCGGAAAAGGATTTTTCCAAGTAAAAACAGATAACGGTTTAGCTTACACCCGAGACGGAAATTTTAAAATAAACAGCGAAGGTCAAATGGTTACTCCTGACGGATATAAAGTTATGGGAAATTCAGGACCAATTGAAATTAATGGTAGCAAAATTGATGTCGATCAATCCGGACAAATATCTGTTGATGGAAAAGTGGTGAACCAATTTTTGTTTAAAAATATCAATATCGACAATTCAATTATAATGAAAGATAATCTCTACAAACAAAAAACTACCGGATATTTAGAAGATGCTAAACCTCGGGTAAGTCAAGGTTTTGTAGAAGAATCAAATGTAAATAATGTTAAGGAAATGGTCGAAATGATCTCCGCTCAGAGATTATATGAAGCCAATCAAAAATTAATTAAAGCTCAAGATGATACTTTAAATAAAGCTGTTAATCAAATAGCGAGAAGTTAGGAGGTAAATTATGATTCGAGCCTTATATAGTGCAGCAACCGGTATGTATGCCCAAGAAATGAATATTGATAATATCTCCAATAATTTGGCAAACGTCAATACAACCGGATTTAAAAAGACACAAATTCAATTTGAAGATTTAATGTATCAAACCATAAAAGAAGCCGGTTCTTCCACAACAAAAGATACAAATAGACCTGTTGAACTTTCTGTTGGAGTGGGTGTTAAACCGGTAGCAACCGTAAAATCATTCAAACAAGGTGATTTAATTAACACCGGTAATCCTTTGGATATGGCAATTTCAGGCGATGGATTTTTCAAAGTAACAAAAGCGGACGGTTCGGTTTTCTATTCCAGAGACGGAAATTTCAAGATGAATGAAAATGGACAAATTACAAATTCCGAAGGATATTTTTTAGATCCCCAAATTACCATTCCATCCGATACGGAAAGTATAGCAATTACTAAAGACGGTATGGTTATGGCCAAAGTTTACGGTCAAGTTGAGAGCGAACAAGTTGGTCAAATTGAATTGGCTAGATTTATCAATCCGGCGGGATTAAAAAGTCTGGGAAGCAATTTATATTCTCAAACCGAATCTTCCGGCGAACCGATGGTAGGAAATCCGGGAGACGGAAATTTAGGAACAATCGAACAAGGTTATTCTGAAAACAGTAACGTGCTTCTCGTTGATGAAATGGTAAATATGATAACCGCTCAAAGAGCTTATGAAGTAAATTCCAAAGTTGTTCGAACTGTTGATTCTATGATTCAAACAGCTAACGGATTGAAAAGGTAATCTAAAATGAAAGCATTTCTTTTAATTTTGACATTTTTTATCTCATTAAATTTGAATGGGTTAAAGTTAGATTTTAAATCTAATGTAAAAATTAAAGGTGAAGATATTTTTGTGAAAGATATCTTAGAAAAGAAAAATTGTCCTCAAGATAAATGGAATACAATTTCAAAAATTAAAGTTGGAAACTTCGCATCCGGAGAAAATTTTCTTAATCTTAATTCAAAGACAGTTAACAAAAAACTTAAAATTTATGATATAGAAGTTAGTAAAGGATTTATCACCATCAGAAAATTCAGATACTCGATTGATAAAAATAAATTCCAAGAAATGGCTAAAAACTATCTCAAGCAAAAATACAATTTGGGCGAAAAAGACAAGATTGAATTCGTTTCATTTCCTTCTTTATATTCTTATAAAAAAAACTATCATATTAGTTTCTCTGAAATAACTTCTAACAATTTTAATCAGATTAGAATGAAATGCAAAGTTAATGATGATGATTTTAAATACCAGCCGGAATATTTTTCCGTCAAAGTAATGAAATTACAAAAATGTTTTGTCGCTTCCAAATCTATCAAATTAAGAGATTTGATTGAAATAGGAAAAAACGTAAAAGAAGAAAATCAATATTTCTCGTTAAACAACAATGCAATTCATAATATTGAGGAATTGGAAAATGTGCAATCTTTAAAATTTCTGAGGAAAAATCAAATCATAAAAGAAAATAGTATAAAAAAAATACCGGATGTTAAACGAAATTCAAAAGTAAAAATTCTGGTTGAAAATAATATTATCAAATTGGAAATTAACGCAAAAGCAACTTCTGATGGCTATATCGGTGATGTTATTGCGTTTAGAAATATTGAATCAAATAAAAATTTTAAAGCAAAAATCATAAAAAAGAATTTGGCAATTATCAAATTCTAAGGAGTTACAATGAAAAAATTATATATTATCGCCGGATTAATGCTTCTCAGTATAAATATTTTTGCCTCAAGTTTTGGCAACTCATTATTTGCAGATCATAAAAGTTATACTGTTGGAGACATTATTACGGTTATCATTACTGAAAAATCATCCGCCTCAACTTCTGCCAATTCAGCCACATCAAAAGATTTTTCTCACGGATTCGCCACTCAGCCGGGAGTAGGTCCTTTTGATTTCATTCCACTTTCATCTGTCTCAACTTCCTCTAAAAATAGTTCTTCAGGAAATGGTAAAACAACTCGAGATGGTAGCCTCAACGCAAAAATGACGGCGAAAATCATCAAAGTGGAAAATTCCGGAAATCTTAGAATTAAAGGTGAAAAAGTCGTTAATATAAACGGAGAAAAAGAAATCACAACTCTGGAAGGGACTGTTCGCTCACAAGATATTTTTTCAAATAATACCGTTTATTCATATAATATTGCCGATGCAAAAATATCCTATACAGGAAAAGGTCCGATTCATGATGCATCAAAAGTTGGCTTAATTACTCGATTATTTAATTACTTATTCTAAATTCCACAAAAATATTTTACAAAAGACGTCTATAAGCGTCTTTTTTTTATTGCCTATTTTTCCTAAAACCTATTTGTTGAATGAAAATAAAGATATAGATTGGAGAAATTATGAGCCGTAAAAGTAAGACTTGCTTTAATAAATTAAATGGGCGACCGCTATCTGAATACTATTCAAAAACAGAAGCTTTGGAAAGTGCTTCTTACATCAAAAAAAAATTCAGGCAAAATTTGGTTCCTTACAAATGCAGTAAATGCGGTTTTTGGCATTTGTCACCCAAAAATCGACAAACTCCCAGCACAACTTGTAAATATTGCACTGATAGAAACGGGAACTATAAAGAACTTTATCAATCAAAATCAGATGCTGAAAAAAGAGCGAAAATTCTTGCTCGAGAAAATCACGTGCGACTCAACGTCTATAAATGTCCATATTCAGATGGTTGGCATTTGACAAAGAAATAGAGAAAAAAGGCATCCGGTATTGAGTTCAGGATGAAAGAACGGAAAAAAATCACCACCGACTAATTCAAAAAATGTAATGAAGATATTTCCACCTCAAATTTCAAGATTCTTAGTAAAATTCCAATAAATTTGAATTTTATAATTCCTCAACATTTTTCATTATTTATTGTTATTGTTTTCTCCGGGAAAAGAAATAAAAAAAATTAGTATCAATTCATATTTTAGAGCAAAATTAATTTGGCAAAAAAAAAATATTTTCTCTCTCTTTTAAGCATATCAATGATTTAGAGTTTTTAGAAAAAAAACATTTTTTTTTATTATTGACATCTTTATCTAACAGAACTTTTTTGCCTAAGAATTAATCATAAATTTCGGGATATTTATTTCCTGTTTTAACGTCATAAATATATTATTTTTCAATAAGTTACCTAGGAGTACCATATGTTTAAATTTATCAGAAAGCGCGATGAAAGATTAGCACCTTTTGACGTAGATAAAATCACTATTGCCATTGAGAAAGCCGGTTTAGCAACCGGTGAATTCGATCATGAAATTGCCAAAAAACTTTCCCTTCGAGTTTTAAGTTTAGCTCAGCAAATTATTAAAAATGTCGAAGCTACTGTCGAAGAAATTCAGGACATTGTTGAAGATGTTTTATTAGCCTCACCTTACAAAAAAACTGCCAAATCTTATATTTTATATCGAGATCAGCATTCAAAAATGCGAGAAATTGTTGCTACTGCAAATATAGATTTAATTGATCAATATTTAGGAAAATTAGATTGGAAAGTAAATGAAAACAGTAATATGTCTTATTCTCTTCAAGGATTGAACAATTATATCGCATCAGAAGTAAGCAAAGTTTATTGGTTAAACAAAATATATCCATCTGAAATCAAAGAAAAGCATTTGAATGGAGATTTACATATTCACGATTTGGGACTAATTTCAGTTTATTGCGTTGGTTGGGATTTAAAAGATTTATTAATTCAAGGATTTACCGGTGTTGAAGGCAAAATTTCAAGCAAACCGGCCTCTCATTTCAGATCTGTTCTTGGTCAAATCGTCAACTTTTTCTACACCCTTCAAGGAGAAGCTGCCGGAGCTCAAGCTTTTTCCAATTTCGATACATTACTCGCACCTTTTATTTATTATGACAAATTGAGTTATAAAGAAGTAAAACAAGCAATGCAAGAATTCATTTTTAACATCAATGTTCCGACCAGAGTTGGTTTTCAAACACCATTTACAAATATTACAATGGATCTTCTTGTCCCTAAAATGTTCAAAGATGAAAGCGTAGTTATCGGTGGTAAATTACAAGAAAAAACTTATGGTGATTTTCAAAATGAAATGGATATGATTAATCGGGCATTTTTGGAAATTATGACTGAAGGTGATGCAAACGGCAGAGTTTTTACTTTCCCAATTCCAACTTACAACATTACCAAAGATTTTAATTGGGAAAATGAAAAATTGTCTTATCTTTGGGAAGCAACTGCAAAATACGGCATTCCATATTTTTCTAACTTTGTAAATTCTGATATGAATCCTGAAGATGCTCGTTCAATGTGTTGCCGACTTAGACTTGACACAAGAAAATTGGAAGCTCGGGGCGGAGGACTTTTTGGAGCCAATCCTTTAACCGGATCTATTGGCGTTGTTACTTTGAATTTACCGCGAATTGGATTTACTTCCGAAACTGAAGAAGAGTTTTTGGAAAATGTTGAAAATCTGATGTTAATTGCGAAAGAAAGTCTTGAAATCAAAAGAAAAATATTAGAAGGTTTAACAGAAAACAATCTTTATCCTTACACAAAATATTATCTGAAAAGTATAAAATCACGTTTTAACCAATATTGGAAAAATCACTTTTCAACAATTGGATTGGTTGGAATGAATGAAGCTTGTCTGAATCTTTTTGGTGAAGATGTTGGAAGCGAAAAAGGTCAAAAATTTACTCTAAAAGTAATGAATTTTATGAGAGATAAACTCGTTGAATTTCAAGAAGAAACCGGTAACAATTATAATCTTGAAGCAACTCCGGCGGAAGGAACTTCCTATAGATTGGCAAGATTAGACAAAAAAAATTATCCGCAAATTATCTCTGCCAGTGATTTTAAGGATGGTAATAATGAACCTTTTTATACCAATTCCACTCAATTGCCGGTAAATTATACCGATGATGTTTTTGAAGCGTTGGATAAACAAGATGAAATTCAAACCAAATACACCGGCGGAACTGTAGTCCATATTTTTGGAGGTGAAAGAGTTTCCGATCCTAATAATATTAAAAATTTAGTTAAAAAGATTTGTGATAATTATCATTTGCCATATTTCACAATTTCGCCTACTTTTAGTATTTGTCCTCAACACGGATATTTGAACGGAGAACAAAAAACATGCCCAATTTGCAAATCAGATTGCGAAGTTTATTCCAGAGTTGTTGGTTATTTGCGTCCGGTTTCTCAATGGAATAAAGGCAAGAAAGAAGAATTTAGCATTAGAAAAACTTTTGCAATCAGTGGTAAATAAAATGTTAATCGGAGCGTTACAGAAATTTTCTTTGATTGATTTTCCGGGTAAAATATGTGCTACCGTTTTTACTCAAATGTGCAATTTCAGATGTCCATATTGTCATAATCCGGAATTAGTTAATCCCGATTTATTTGTTGAACCGATTTTAGAAGAAGATATTTTCTCTTTTTTGGAATCAAGACGAGGCAAATTAGACGGAGTTACAATTACCGGTGGTGAGCCTACTCTTCATCCTGATTTACCCGAATTTATCAGAAAAATAAAGGCGATGAATTTTTTGGTAAAATTGGATACAAACGGCACAAATCCAAATATGTTGGAATATTTATTCAAAGAAAATTTGGTAGATTTTGTTGCAATGGATTTAAAAGCTCCCAAAAATATTTATTCCAAAATTACCCGTAATAATTGCCAAATTGAAAATATCATAAATAGTGTGAATATCATTCGGGAAAACTCACCCGATTATGAATTTCGTACTACAATTGTGAATGAATTGTTGAATGAAGAAGATATTTATCAAATTGAAAAAGATTTCGGTCCTTTCAAAAAATATTCACTCCAAAAATTTCACAGCGATAAAATCTTAGATTTATCATTTAAAAACAACACATCTTTCTCCGATGAAACTTTTGAGAAAATCAAATCCAAACTCAAAACTAAAAATTTTCTGATAAGGTAAAATTTGGGCGGAATTTCACCGCCCATTTTTTTTAAACATTTTGCGTTTTCTTTTCCAACCATTTTCTCTCATCATCATCCAAATATGGAGATATTTTTTCCCAAACTTGCTGATGATATTCATTTAAGAATTTTTTTTCTTCAAAAGTTAAAAGCTCGGAAATAATCGCATCAATATCAATTGGAATAAAGTTTAACACTTCAAAATTCAAAAATTTCCCGGACTCTGTTTGACCGTAATTTTTTACCAAAAGGTCATTTTCAATTCTAATTCCGTGTTTCCCTTCCAAATAAATTCCCGGCTCATCAGTGATTATCATTCCCTCAATAAAAGGTACATCGATTAATGCTTGATTCAATCTGTGCGGTCCTTCATGAACCATTAAATTAAATCCAACTCCGTGCCCGGTTCCGCATTTATAATCAATTTGTTCTTGCCAAATTGGTTCTCTCGCTAAAATGTCAAGATTACAACCGCGAGTTCCTTCTAAAAAAACCGCTCTGTTAATTCCAATATATCCTTTAACCACGAGCGTAAAATGCCGTTTTGCTTCATTGCTGACATTTCCAATCACAACAGTTCGCGTTACATCGGTTGTTCCGCCCGGATATTGTCCGCCGGAATCAACCAATAGAAAATTACCGGCTTTAATTTCGGCATTACTATCTTTTTTGGGAGCATAATGCATCATCGCCGCATTTTCTCCATAAGCAGCAATTGTCGTAAAACTTACACCTTGGAAATCCTCAATTTGCTTTCTAAATTCCAATAATTTTTCCGATACGGATAATTCGGAAAGCTCCATTTTATCATAACTTGTATCCACCCAATAAAGAAATTTTGTAACAGCAACAGAATCTTTCAAACAAGTTTTTTTCAGATTATCAATTTCAATATTATTTTTAACAGCTTTCATCATTCCGGTAAAATCGGTAATTTTGATTTTTTTTACTTTTCGATTAAAACAATGCAAATAATAAACACCTGTTTTTTGAGGGTCATAAACCAAACTTCCGTATAATTTATTTACATCCTTGCAGATATCGCTTTGTTTTTTCAAAATAATTCCATCATTATTAAGAATTTTCTGAGAATTTTCATCAACTTTATCCAAATCTAAATAGAGAGTTATTTTAGACATTTCAATTATTAGAAAAGAATCCACCACCGGAAAAGCATCAATATCATTTCCACGAATATTCAATGCCCACGCAATATCATCCAAAGAAGATAAAAAATAAATATCGGCTTTCTTCAACCGCATCTTTTCCCGAATCTCCTCTATTTTTTTATGACGAGATTTACCGGCAAATTTTATATCTTGAATACGCAATTTATTTTTAGATAATTTTGGACGATCCAGCCAGATTCTATCAACCAAATCATTATTTGCAATAAAACCAATTTCTTTCTCATAAAATTGATCTTTTAAAAGGTCAAAATCTTGTGAAGAATAAACCTTGCCATCAAAACCAACCACATCTTCATTATTAAGTTCTGACAAAAGCCATTCCCGGTAGGTCGGAAATCCCGGAATACCCATTTTAAATAATTTGATCCCGGTGTTATTCAATTGCTTTTCAGCTTGGATAAAATATCGCCCATCCGTCCACAAACCGGCTTTTTCCATTGTTACAACCAAAGTTCCTGCCGAACCTGTAAATCCGGATAACCATTGTCTTGATTTCCAATGATCTTCAAAATATTCACTTTGATGATTATCCGAACTTGGAATAATATAAGCTGAAATTTCTTCAACTCTCATCTCATTTCGCAAAGCAGCGATTCTTTCTTTAACATCCATTTTCCCTCCTATTAGAAATTTGTATGTTCTGTTCTTTTAATAATTTCATTCTGAAGCTCTTCTCCCAAATCGACAAAATAATCACTATAACCCGCAACTCTCACAATCAGGTTTTTATATTTTTCAGGTTCTTTTTGGGCTTTATGTAAAGTTTCCGCCGTAACAACATTAAATTGAATATGATGTCCATCCATTCGAAAATAGGTTCTAACCAAATGCAAAACGCTATTTATTCCCGCTTCATCATTTAGAATTTGCGGTGTAAATTTCTGATTCAAAAGTGTTCCTCCCGTTTTCAAATGGTCAATTTTCCCGGCGGATTTTATCACGGCAGATGGTCCGTTAATATCGGCTCCTTGAACCGGTGAAATTCCTTCTGAAAGAGGTGTTTGGGCAAATCTGCCATCGGGAGTTGCTCCGGTAACTTTTCCAAAATAAATATGAACGGTTGTCGGCAAAAGATTAATTCGGTAATGCCCACCTTTAGTATTTTTTCTACCATCGACAGCTTTGAAATAAGTTGCAAATATTCTTTTTAGAATTTCATCAGCGAAAATATCATCATTACCATATTTGGGAGTTTTATTTAAAAATCTTTGTCTTAAAATTTCATCATTAGAATAGTTTTCCCTCAAAATAGAATTTAATTTTTCAAGAGAAATTTTGTTTTTTTCAAATACGTTAAATTTTATGGAAGCCAAAGAATCGGTAATCGTTCCAATTCCGACACCTTGAATGTAACTATTGTTGTATCTCGCACCACCATCATTATAATCTTTCCCGCTTAAAATACAGTCATCAACCAAAATTGAGAGAAATGGAACCGGTAAATATTTTGCATAAAGTCTTTCTATCAAACGATTTCCTTTAATTTTTACATCAATAAAATAATTCACCTGTTTTTCAAAAGCTTGGTAAAATTCTTCATAAGTTTGAAAATCTTTTAACTCTCCCGTTTGTAATCCAATCAATTTTTGAGTATTCGGATCGACACCATTATTCAAAGTAATTTCCAGTATTTTAGGTAAATTGAAATAGCCGGTCAAAATATACGACTCTTTCCCAAAAACTCCGGCTTCTACGCAACCACTCGCTCCGCCAAGACGAGCATCTTCAATATTTTTTCCCTGTCTGAGATGTTCTTGGATAATCGCATCCGTATTAAAAATCGAAGGTTGTCCAAATCCGGTTTTGACAATTTCAAGAGTTTTTTTGAGAAGAAGATCCGGATTTTTTTTACTAATTTGAACCATCGAACTCGGTTGTAAAATCCGCATTTCTTTAATAACTTCCAGAATTAAATAGGTCATTTCGTTTACAGCATCCAAACCGTCTTTGGTAACTCCGCCCAAATTTATCAAAGCAAAATCTGTATAAGTTCCACTTTCTTGAGCAGTAACACCAACTTTTGGCGGTGCCGGATGATTGTTAAATTTCACCCAAAAAGCTTCTAATAATTCCTTAAAATATTCTTTTGATTTACCATTGTTCCCAATCTCATTTTTATAAAAAGGATAAAGATGTTGGTCTAATCTTCCGGGATTAAATGAATCCCA
>JAMOQM010000011.1 GCA_027064005.1 Candidatus Cloacimonadota bacterium
AAAGACAAGACTTTAGCCACTGATAACACAGATAAACACGGATAAAAATGTATTTTTAGTAAATCGAAGCATTCCAAATAAATCTTAATTGCTTTTGAAGTTTAGATTTTTACATTCTTCATTTTACATTTCTTCTTTCATTATTCATCATTCATTGTTCATTATTCATTTTGTTTTGAAGTCGAACAATCGGAAGAACTCCCGCCGGTCGTACATTCCGATGTTCTTAAATTTTTTTTGTAACGACTTACAAAGTCGTTGTACTTCTTTCTTCATTTTACTTTTTAGTTTTTTCTTTTTACTTTTCTTTCTTAAATTCGTGTTAATTCGTCTTAATTCGTGTAAATTTGTGGTTAATTTCTTCTTAATTCAAAATTCAAAATTAAGCATTCAAAATTAATTAAGTTTCTTCTCCCGATTACTCGCAGAAATTTATCTAAAATAAAAGCGGATCAGTTCAATTCATTCAAAAGAGTTAAGTTAAAATCTTGATGAAAATGCGTCTTTAGATGGAGTAAAAAAATACTATTTATTTCTTGAATTGTGTTATCTGCAATTTCAAGATCTACATTTCCAAGATTCCTAAATTTTTCAAATATCATTGTTGCTTCGGAACTTATTGCTTTTATTGCTTTATTATTTTGTGAGCAAAATTCACAAACAAAACCATCACCTCGTTTTGAGATGAACCTTTTAGAAGTTAATTTGGATCCACATAAATAGCAATTATCGTAAAATATCGGATTTCCTAATATTTGCAAAAACTTGGCTAGAAATCTCCAAAAAATATAAATTTTACGAATTTTATTTTCAATCAAGGATTCAAAGTATTTAATAATTAATTGATAAATAATATCATATTCATCAGTATATATTTTCCTTACTAATTCATTCACAATATAAAAATATGCTTGTGATTTATAAGGAATATTTTTCAAAAAAAATCTGATAAAATCAGCATCCTTCAATAAATAAATTTCAGAATTAGCGGACTTTATCAGATCAAAATGTAATTCATTCATGATGTTAAAATAACCGAGATATTGGCTATTTGATTTTCTGGCTCCATGAACTATTACGCTAATCAAACCAAATTTTTCAGTAAATATTTTTAGAATATATGAGGTTTCTTTATACTTAATTTTGGAAATAACAATTCCTTTTGATGAATAAAAAACACTCATCATAGAAGATTATTCCACCGTTACACTTTTTGCTAAATTTCTCGGTTGATCAACATTAAATCCTTTCAAATCAGCAACGTGATAAGCAAGTAATTGCAGAGGAATTACCGAAAGAATCGGTTGAAGAGCATAAATTGTGTCCGGGATATAAATTACATGTTTTGCCATTTTTTTCACAAGTTTATCACCTTCCGAAGCAATAATTATTAATTGTCCGTCACGAGCTTTAACTTCTTGTAAATTGGAAATAATTTTATCATAAATACTATCATTCAAGGCAATTGCAACAACCGGCATATTTTCATCAATTAAAGCCAAAGGTCCGTGTTTCATTTCCGCTGCCGGATAACCTTCAGCGTGAATGTAAGATATTTCTTTTAATTTTAAAGCACCTTCCAAAGCTACCGGATAATGAACTCCACGTCCTAAATATAAGGCATTTGTGGAATTAACCATTGATTTTGCAATTTCTCTAATATCATCATTGAGCGCTAAAATCTTTTCTATTTTTTTAGGAATTTTACGTATTTCCTTAATAAATTCCATTCCGTCAATTGGAGACATATTTGTCATTCTTCCTAAAAGTACAGCTAATAATCCTAAAACTGTGATTTGGGAAGTAAACGCTTTTGTTGAGGCAACCCCAATTTCGCTACCGGCATGAGAATAAACTCCCCCGTCAGTTTCTCTGGCAATTGTGCTTCCAACAACATTTGTAATACCAAAAACTTTGGCTCCACGTGCTTGAGCTTCTCTCATTGCCGCCAATGTGTCGGCGGTTTCTCCTGACTGACTTATTACAATAACAATTGTATCTTCCGGAATAATTGGATTTCTATAACGATATTCACTCGCATATTCAACTTCAACCGGTATTCGAGCAATTTGTTCGATAATATTTTTTCCAATCAAGGCAGCGTGCCAAGAAGTTCCGCAACCGATTATTTGGATTTTTTTAACTTTCCTTAATTCTGAAAGCGACATTCCGATTCCGCCTAATCTTGTCGTAGAAAGATTATCATATAATCTTCCGCGAAAGGCATTTCCAACAGAAGTTGGCTGTTCAAAAATTTCTTTCAACATAAAATGTTTATAATCGCCTTTTTCCATTTGAGAAATATCCCAATCGACTTTATCGATTTTCGCTTCAACAATTTCATTTTTCAAAGTTTTAATAGTATATCCGGTTTGAGTTAAAACGACCATTTCGTTATCTTGAAGATAAATCACATCTTTAGTATGAATAATAGTTGCACTAACATCTGAAGCGATGAAATATTCTTCTTTCCCGATTCCTAAAATTAAAGGGCTTCCTCTTCTCGCAGCTATAATTTGACCGGGATAATCAGACGAAATTACCGCTAATCCGAAAGTTCCTTCAACTTTAATTAAAGCTTCGCGAACAGACACTTCCAAATTATGATATTCCGATTCCATAAAAGAAATTAAATTTGCTAAAACTTCTGTGTCTGTTTCAGAATAAAAGCTAAATCCTTTCTCTTCTAAAAAAGTTTTCAATACTCTATAATTTTCAATAATTCCGTTATGAACAATCGCAATCTTACCTGAATTATCGATATGAGGATGAGAGTTTTTTTTGTTCGGTTGACCGTGAGTTGCCCATCTTGTGTGTGCTATTCCTATATTTCCGATAATTTCATCATTAGTAGGAATTACTTTTTCCAACTCAATTATTTTTCCTTCAGCCTTATACACTTTTAAATCTTTTGATTTATTTATTATTGCCACTCCGGCACTATCATAACCACGATACTCGAGCCTTTTCAATCCCTCAACAACGAGAGATATTGCATTTTTCTTACCAATATATCCTACGATTCCACACATTTTTTCCTCTTTGTTTATTCATTTACATAAATTATTTCATAATCATATGTGTTAATCATAAATTATTTTTTTGAAAATCCTGTCAAAGTAACTTTTCCCTAATTCTGCAATCTTGCTAAAATTCACTAAAAAAATTCGACTGCATCTTTCCATACTGATTTTTTTAAGAAACAATACGAATTATCGCGGTAAGTTTTATCAAAGTATATTCTAAAAAAATTATGAGTTAACTTTGGCATTTTTATAAAATTTATCTATAAATGCAAGATTTTTTCAAACCGAAACAATTCAATGCCTATTCTTTTTAACAGTTTTATTCAGTCAAAAATAATGTTAAGATAAAATAACTTTACAAATTTGACGACTCAGAAGTTTTGAAGTATAATAAAAAATAAGGATAGATTATGAGAAAATTTGTTATTTACTTTTTTTTCAGTTTAATTTTGCTTCCTCTTTTTGCGACAAATCTAATTGATTTGAATAAAGCAGGAATGAAGGATTTGCAAAAATTACCCATAACTGAAAAACAAGCTCAAGCGATTTATGATTACCGTACTTATAATTCTTTCTTTTCAAGTATCTACGATTTACGTAAGATACCTGAAATCAATCAATCAACTTTGAATAAACTCAAACCTTTGGTTATTGTCTCACATTTTAACGATTTAGACGATGTAGCTCAAAGACGAAAACAAATTTATTATTTGATTGAAAGATTAGGAAGTAGTGAAGGTTTTCAAGAAGGTGTTTCCGATATTTGGGAAGACTATTTAATGACTCCTAGAAATGTTAACAAAATGAGTTTTGCAAACTTGTTGAATATGCCAAACGTCTCGCCTATTGATGCGGCGGCAATTCTTAAAAAGCGTGCTCTCGGCGAAAATATCTCCAATTATCGCGATTTGAGAAAAACTCCCGGAATCTCACATTACGGAGCGACGAACTTAAAGAATTATGTTTATTATCATGAAAAAAATAAGGCGAATCGTCTCTATATGGACTATCAATTTAAGTTTATAAATAATCCATACGGTGAAGATCAAGAAGGCATGTTTAAAGAAATGATGCATGACCAAAATGCTACTGTTCAGCACAAAAATTTAACATATTGGGGATATTTCGATATGGGACACACCCAACCGGAATTAATAAATAAATTAAGAATTCGATATAACAATCAAATTAAATTCGGTTTTTTAAATTATACAAGAAAAGGTGAAAAAAGTTTATTTGAATCCGATTCTAAAGACGTTCTCAAAGATTCAAAGTATTTCTTAAACTATCAAAGTGAAACCAAAATTCTTGGAAATGATCAATTAAAATTCTACACCGGAAATTTCAGAGCTGCTTTTGGCGAAGGTCTTGTTTTAGAAAACAGCGATTTCTTTTCAGCCCGAAAAACAGGTTATGGATTTAGTAAAAGAATCTCAGGTGTAACTGCCGACCTTTCCCGTACAGATGAATATGCTTTACGTGGTGGTGCAGTTCAATGGAATAATAAATATTTCAGCAGCTCTCTTCTTTATTCTTCCGATAAAAAAGATGCTTTTGTTTATTTGGACGAAAATGGAAATCCAATTAAAGATGATGGAAAATACAAAGTTTTTTCATACGCAACTTCAACTCGAAGATTTACCGATGATGAAATTACCAAAGCCGAAGATTTCTTCCGAAACGAAATGGGCGGTACCATAAAATTAGGTCCGCGTAAAAATTTCATTGATGAAAAAATTCTTGGCGGGCATTTTTCCGTATCTCCATTTATCGGTACTAATTTAGGGATGACTTTTTACAACGCAATTTATGATAATGCCTATTTTGAAGTTCCTGATAATCAAACTGATTTGTGTGATTTACTTATTAGAGACCAATCTAATTACAATAAATTCAAAATTAATGACACGGAATTAATGAATCTTTATTCTACAAAAAACTCCGATTACAAACGTGATTATAGAAGAGTCATCGGATACAATTGGAAAACTGTTTTGAACAATACTTCTTTTTCCGGTGAATATGCCGAATTATCTGTAAATGGTAGCGATTTCAAAATTGGTGACGATCCTAAAGCATTGATTCTCAGCAGTTATTCTCAATTTGAAAATCTTTATTTGGTTACTCTTTATCGCGATTACGATTTAGATTTTGATAATCCTTACAGTAATGCTTTTTCCGAACATCACAGATTTGATGATACTCTTTTGGATAAATACGCTCATACTTTAACAAATCCGTTGATCGAAGATGATTATATTAATTCATCTCAAGCTCAAGCTGAAAAAGGTATTTATGTTGAAACAAGATATAAATTCTCAAAATATTTTACTTTGAATAAAACATATTTGGATATTTGGGAAAGAAAATCCGACCATAGATACACAACAAGATTCCAAGGCGAACTGGATTTCAGACCAATCTATCAATTAAGTTTAAGATTGAAATACAAAAATCAAGTAAATAGATATAATGATGATGCGGACAGAAGCGTTTCCAAAACTAACGAAACAACCTGTAAAGTTAGAACTTATCTTTCTAATCGTGATATGATTTCCTTAGAATATCGTTACCTTTCCGTATGGTTTCCTCCTTATCCTTACTTAACAAATAATCCTAATCCAAACGGTGATAATATTGCTGAAGCTACAACATTAACTCATGGCGATTATGTTTCTGCTGATTATACTCATAACTTTACTGAAAACCTGAAACTTCAAGGTGGTTTAATTCTTTGGTACGGGAACGGTATAAGTCATTGGGATTGGGAAGATATAGAAATAGATTTTCTTGGCGAGCAAGGTGTAAAATATTGGTTCTCGGTTCATGATAAAATATCTAACAATCTTTACTTAACATTAAAATACAAAGTAAAAAATTACAAAACAAAAGAACTTGAATTTAGAAATTGGTCAAACAATACAACAGATCCTATTTACGTTTATAAAAATGTTAATAGAAATGATACAGCTGTTCGACTCCAACTTGATTGGAAATTCTAGGAGGTTAAATGAAAAAACTAATTACAATCACAATATTATTAATCATTGGTCAGTTATTTTCTTATTCCTTATTGGAAAGAAATAACGGAAATATTATTTGGAATAATGATGCCCGTTCCGCCGGAATGGGAAATACAGGAATTGTCGGTGGTTTTAGATTGTTTGATACAAATCTGAATCCGGCAAACATTTCTTTGCAAAAAGGTAAGTTTGGTACCCAAATCGGTGTTAATTTAGTTCAAGATAACGAAAGCAGATCTTTACCTATCTTTAACTTTTTTGATTCTTATACTGCTGATGCAACTTATTCTTCAAATATCAATATCTATGATCATTATTCATTTGCATCATTTTATAAATTCTCTTTGAAAAATATGAACATCTCAACAGCTTTGAGTTACCGTCCACTTGTCGATTATAACACAAATTACGTTGAAGAAGTAAGAAATGATGACAGTTCAAATCTCGGTGCTTATCCTCCCATCATAGCTAAAAATTACATTGATGGAAGCGGATTGTTAAGCCAAATTTCTTTTACAAACGGTCTTAATTATGATCTTAATAAAAAATATCTTAAATCATTTACATTTGGATTTTCCGCCTCTTATTTGACAGGTAGTTCTAAAGATATCAGAAGAATTGAATGGACTGACGCCGCTTTGGCTTTGGTTAATCCTGATACTCTTCTTAATTCTTATCATAAAATGAAAAAAGATTATACCGGATATAAATTTGATTTAGGACTTACAGCAAAAATCTCCGATAGATTTTCTTTTGGATTATCGTTCACTCCAAAAACTACTTTATCAGTTGATGGTAATTTTGACGGAGCGGAAATTAATGATGATGAATATTTACCTTCAAGAATTAATCTCGGTATCCAATATCTTCCAAGAAATATTATGAAAACCGTATTTAATGCGGAAATCAATTTTACAAATTGGTCTGATGTAAATTCAAAATATAACAACACTGTTTCATACGCAATTGGTCTTGAACATCTTCTTTATTATTCATTACCTTTAAGATTAGGTTTCAGATACGATACGGTAAATTATTTATCTACCTATACAAATAGCGACAATGAATCCGTTACTTCTAATGATGAAATCAATATTCCTACTTTTACCGCCGGTACAGGTTTCAAACTTATGAAAAATATGAATTTGGATTTGTCCGTTCAATATTCAAACCGTTCTTATGACGCTCTTGATTTATTCCCGGACGGATACTATAATCACGCTAATCTTTGGAATTACATTCAACCGACAAATCGCGGTTGGGAAAATCCTGATACTGTAACCGAAAACTTCGTTAAATTGTTTACATCCATAACGTATAAATGGTAGGATAGTATGAAAATGAAAAAATATATCCTATTTGTTTTCATCATAATGAGTCTTTCTCTTTTTGGAGAAACCTTGAAACTTGATTTGATGTTTACAAATGATGTGCACGGAGGCATCGATGCTTACGGTGCCACATTTATGAATCCACAGTTTCCGCCAACTCTCGGCGGAGGTGCTTCGGCAGCTACTTACATCAACAGTGTAAGAAAAAAATCAGATAAAATCCATCGAGACAATTTATTGTTAGATGATGGAGATATTTATCAAGGACACCCAATTGGAAGTGTTACTCGCGGTATTGCTGTAGTCAAATATATGAATTGGATTAAATACGATCTGACTGTCCCCGGAAATCATGAATTTGATAATGGAGTCGAATCTCTAAAAAAAACTTACAGCCTACTAAATTTCCCTGTTTTATCATGCAATATCGTTTATAAAGGAACTGATAAAATCGTCGATTTTGTAAAACCTTACATAATTATCGAAAAGTTAGGTTTAAGAATTGGAATTATTGGGGTAACGACAACTGATACGAAAAAAATGAGTTTCACAAAAAATATTGAAGGTATTGATTTTCTTCCTGCCAAACCTGCTTTGGAAAAATGGATAAAAATCGTTCGAGATAAAGGTGTTGACCTCCTTTTCGTTGATGGCCATATGGGAATTCCTTATAATCCCCAAGCTGCTTATGATTTAACTTACAAAAGCAAAAAGAAAGCCAAAAGATACTGGGGATATAACGCAATTGAATTAGCTCATGAAGTTAAAGGAATTGATGTATTTTTCGCCGGTCATATTCATAAAGGGTTTAAAAAACCGTGGGAAGATCCAATTACTCATACTTTAGTTCTTCAAGGTTATGCTTATGGAAGCAATGTCGGTCATTTAATTTTAGATATTGATAAAGATACTAAAACTATCTCCGGATATGAATTACCTTCCAAAAGTGACGGTGATCTTGTTACTCTTTTTCAAGATGAATTTATCCCGAATAAAACCATTGGAACCAAAATCAATCAAATGCAAAAAAAAGCTGAAAAAGGTATGGATGAAATTATCGGTGAAGCCGGTGTCGATTTGACACGTGACGGAGTAGATTCCCAAAACATAATAGGAAATGTCGTTACCGAGGCAATGAAAGATGAAGTTAATGCGGATTTCTCATTTATTAATCTCGGTGGAATTAGAAGCGATATTCAACGTGGTCCTGTTACTTATCGACAGATTTTCAATGTTATGCCCTTTGACAATCAAATCGTTGGAATCGATGTTGACGGACTTACTTTGAAAAAAATAATCGAAACTCGTATTTCTCATCATCATCATGGGTTAAGAGTTTCCGGATGTAATATCGTTTACAGCCGAAAACGACCAAATTTTGACAGAATTACCAAATTGCTCATTGGTGGAAAACCTTGGCAACCTCATAAACATTATAAAATTGTTACTACAGATTTCCTTCTACAAGGAAATGCCGGATTATCCATGTTAACCAAAATTCCTGAATCTCAAATAACACGATACGGAACAAGTCTTAGACAAGCAATTGCAAATTATTTTAGACATCATTCTCCTGTTGTTTCTCAAATTGATGACAGATGGCGAAGAGATGATGATGCGAAAATGACTCCTGAATTAAAAAAAGCTCTTAATAAAAAGTAAAAAAACTAGTTCTAATATAAAAAGCCGAAAGAAATTTCTTTCAGCTTTTTTTTGTTTTAACCAATATTATCAAATTATGATACTTTTATGAATCTTTTAATGTTAACTTGCTTCTTATAGGTAAGTTACATTTAATGTCTAATTTCTTTTAATGAATTTTTTTTAAAAAATTAAAATATAATTTGACAAGAATAATACTTAAGATTATTTTGTAATTAACCCTACATAGAATGCCCTCCTGAAGGCCCTTGCATCATCCCCGATGCATGGGTCTTCTCCTTTTTTATGAAAATCTTTTTAATTTTTTACATCTTTTTATTTTTCAGATTGAATAGCTTAGATTATTCATAAGTAGCCTATTTCAAATATTTTAGTACATAAAACTGATGTTAGAAAGATAATGCAAGATTAAAAATTGCTTATTAAAGTGTACCGATTTTGACTTCCAAAACCGTTTTGAATTCTTTATTTTCCCTCTTATTTTGTATTTCTTCAGACATATTTCCGTTCGTCTTTATCTTCTCATGCTTTCTTTTTCTTTGCCATTTCCATCTGATTGAAAATCTAAGAAATGTAACAAACCGGCTATTTTCTAAAATAAATTTTATTGATAAAGTTTACCAGCCTAATTATCCTGGAAGAATTGTTCTGATGCAAAACAAATCTTCTTAATAGTAAAATTATTTGGTCTAATAAATATCTTGGGTAAAAAAAAAGTTGCTACAAGTAGCAACTTTTAAATTAAGCTAAATTCTTACTTTATTCAATAACGGTAAATTCATCAACTTTAGATTTGAGTTTTGCACTCATTTCTGCTAATGCATTTGCCACTTCGTTTACATTCGAAGAGATAGAAGATACTTCATTTGCACCGTTATTAACATCTTGGATATTTTTTGAAATTTCCAGCAATCCGGTTGACATTTCCTCGATATTATTTCCTACAACATCAACTGAACTACTTAAATTACCAAGATCAGAAGATATTTCATTTGAAGTGCTGGACTGCTCTTCAACTGCAGCACTAATCATTGTATTAATGTCATTAAGATTATTAATAACTTCCGCTACTTCCACAACAGCTTTTTGAGTTTCTTCTGTTTTTGCCTGCATTTCATTTATTTGTCCTGAAATTGATTCGGTAGCAGCTTGAGTTTGTTTTGCAAGTTCTTTAACTTCGTTAGCAACAACAGCAAATCCTTTTCCGGCTTCACCGGCACCGGCAGCTTCGATTGTTGCATTTAAAGCAAGCATATTTGTTTGATCGGCAATATCTGTTATTAAATTGATCACTTTTCCGATAGCATCAGCAGAAGCTTTCAAATGATTCGCTAATTCTTCGGTATCTTTCATTTTTTGGCTTGCTTCTTCGGAAATGGTATGAGCTTGCATCGTATTTTTTGATATTTCATTTAAGGTAGCATTCATTTCTCCCATTGCTGCCGAAACACTATGAACCGAGCTCAGAATTTCACCGGCGGAAGCGTTTAAATTCTCGGTATTGGCAGAAGCTTGTTCCGAAGCCGCCGCCACAGTTGTTGCTCTACTACTCATATTATCGGCACTATTATTCATTTCTTGGGATTGAGAACTTAATTCTTCCGACGTTGCTGATAAGGAAGAGATATTGTCATTAAGATCAGAAATAAGCAAAGACAACTCTCTAAATGTTTTATTTAAGGCATTACTGATTCTTTCTTGGTTTTCACCGGCACCTTTTAAATCTTCGTCATATTCTTTCGGAAGATATAATTTAGTTAGATCACCATTACTGGCAGCATCCAATGATTTTAACAGTTCATTAATTTCATTAAAGGTATATTCTTGAATTTTCTTTTGTAGCCTTTGTTGTTTTTTAATTTCTGTCAAGTCAACTACTGTTTCGGATACTCCTACAACATTTCCGGAATCGTCTTTAAATGGTATTCCAAAATATTCTATATCAAGTTTATTTTTATTTGGAATTGCATAAGTTTGACTATTTTCCGTATTTCGGGATTTTACAGCTTTAGCGGTTGCACAATTATTAGTTTGGCAATCTCCGGTTTTCATAAAGGAATAACATTTTTTATTCTGAACTTCGCTATTAGTTTTATTAGTAAGTTTTTCAAATGCTTTGTTCGCAAAAATAATATTAAAATCGAGATCAAGGATGAAATATGGTAAAGGCATATCATTAAGGATGTCTTCAAATTTTTCAACAATCTTATTCGTTTTTTCGATTATTCCCTGGAAATCAGTAATAATCAGCTCATCAGAAATTCTTTTAGTAATATCACCTTTCATAACATATTCGGCAAATTCATTGTATCTGTCCGTCATTAATTTTATCGACTTTGGAATTGAATTTACAACAATTATTGACATTGCAGCCCAGAAAAGTGCGAGTAATAAAAATACCACAAAAATTATTTCCTGATGAATATTTTTCTTAATTATAACATTAGCATCGTTTGTAATATCTTGAGAAAGTTTATCTTCAACTTTTTTAAGTAAATTTATTTTTTTGGTAATATTAGTAAACCAATATTCTGAATCAACGTTAAAATTTCCTTGTAAACCTTTTGATAATGCAATTTTTCTCATTCTATTAACTTCTTCAACAGCTTTACCGGAAACTGTTTGTTTATAGAAAGATAATTCGTCTTCGTTAGCAAAAGATTTAAAAACATTCATATAAGTATCTTGAGCTTGAATAAGTTGAGAAAATTTAACAAACATATTTGGGGCAAATTTGTCGGCAGCAAAAGTAGCACTCCCCACAGCTCTTTCTATCCCGGCACGTTCTTTACTCAAAAGAAAATTAGCATAAGCTTCAATTCTTTTTAAAAGAAGCGAATTATCTGTAAGTTCTTGCATCTTAGCAATTGTTTCCAAAAATTTTGTATTCATATCAGTATAATAAGCTAATGCTTCCGGTAGAGAAATATCAAGATTATTTATTTTATCGCGAACCGTATCTCTGTTTTTTAATTTTGATATAGCTGAATTAAAATTATAAAAAAATCCGCTTTTGTATTTTTTCTCATCAAAATTTTCGAGATATGCAAAAAGTTCTTTGGCTTTTTCATCGGTGAGATCTCTTTGGTTAGAAAGTTCATCGCCATTTTTCGTACCTTTACTACCGATAAACATCGCCGAGCGTCCTCTTTCTTTTTGTATTTCATGCACAACCGCACTTGTTTTTACAGCTAATTGAGCTAAATTATTGATATTTTTAGACTGTTTTACCATCCGATTAGAATTGAAAGCAACTACTGAAAATCCAATAACAATGACTATTAGGGGCAAAATAGAAGCTAGAAAAACTTTTTTTGCAATAGATATATTCATACAACTTCTCCTTTATTTTTTTATAAAAATGGATTATTAACATTCACTGTCAAGGAAAAAACTTTAAAAACTGGAATCCCCCCAAAATTTTCGTCAATGCCGATTTTTAACAAGAGATTTTTACTTTTTGTTTGACAAGGAATCGACCTTTTAAAGTATAAAATACGCAAAAGTTAATAAAGAGGTAATTATGAAATTTGAAAAAGAAATGAAAATTATAAAGAAAGGTACTTCGGAAATAATTCCTGAAGAAGCATTAATAAAAAAATTAGAATATTCTCATAAAACAGGCAAACCCCTTCGAATAAAATACGGTATAGATCCAACCGGTTCTGATGTTCATATCGGGCATTTAGTTCCAATTAGAAAGATGCGAGAATTTCAAGATCTTGGACATATCGGTGTCATTATTATTGGTGATTTTACTGCTCAAATCGGTGATCCAACCGGAAGAGATTCTTCCCGACCGGCTTTAACTCATGAACAAGTTAAACAAAATGCCGATAGATATATGGAACAAATTTACACTGTTTTAGACAAATCAAAAACTGAAGTAAGATGGCAGTCGGAATGGTTTGGAAAAATGGGAATGGCTGACGTATTAAAATTATTATCCAAATTTACTTTAGCTCAATTTCTTGCTCATGACACTTTCCGTAAACGTTATGAAAACGGCCTTTCTTTGGGAATGCATGAATTAATGTATCCGGTTTTACAAGCTTATGATTCTGTTGCAATTCAATCTGATGTTGAATTAGGTGCTACCGAACAAAAGTTTAATATTTTGTCAGGACGGGATATGCAACGCTATTTCAATATGCCGGAACAAGTTGCGGTACTTTCTCCAATTTTAATGGGAACCGATGGTAAACAAAAAATGAGCAAATCATTAGGAAATTACATTGCTGTTTTTGATAATCCTAAAGAAAAATACGGAAAAGTAATGTCTATTCCCGATGAATTAATCATTAATTATTTTAATTATGCAACCAAATTAGACCCTGATGAAATTGATAAAATAGAAAAAGAATTAAAAGCCGGTGAAATAAATCCAAAAATAATCAAACAAAGATTAGCTCGCGAAATCGTTTCCCTTTATCATGGAAATGAAGAAGCTGTAAAAGCTGAAGAAGAATTTAACCGCATATTTAGTCAAAATAAAATTCCAACGGATATGCCGGAAATGATTATCAAAGAAAAAATTTGGATTATCAAATTATTAAAAGATACTAAACTTTGCTCTTCAAATGGTGAAGCTCGCAGAATGATAAAACAAAACGCAGTTAGTATTGATGGCGAAAAAATCACAAATTCCAATCAAGAAATTTTCCCTGAAAATGAGATGATTCTCAAAGTCGGGAAACGACGTTTCTTGAAATTAATTAAAGGATAGTTTGATGTTTTTAGAATATCTGATTATGACTCCGATATTGTTATTCACTTTAACAATTCACGAAGTAAGCCATGGTTACGTCGCTTATTTATTGGGTGACGATACTGCAAAAAGAGCCGGAAGGTTAACTCTTAATCCTTTAAAGCACCTTGATATTATTGGACTTTTGATGTTGTTTATTATAAAAATCGGATGGGCAAAACCGGTTCCCATTAATCCTAATAATTTTAAAAATTTTAAGCGAGACACCGCATTAACTGCAGCAGCCGGTCCGGCAGCAAATTTTATTTTGGCAATTGTCTTTTCTATATTTTTTAGAATTGTTATGCATTATTCCGGAAATATCTACACCTACAATCACAGTGTTTTATTCCAATTTTTAATTAAAATATTGTATCTGACAATTTTTTATAACTCAGCATTAGGACTGTTTAATCTCATCCCTTTTCCCCCTCTTGACGGATCTAAAATTTTAGGTGGATTTTTATCTGACGAACTATATTTCAAATTCACAGCTCAAGAACGTAATGGAATGGTAATTTTTATGGTTTTGATGGGTGCTTCTTATATTTTTAATTTAAATATTCTTGGAAGTATAATAATGCCACCCTTAAATTTTTTAATGCAACTTTTAACCGGTATTAACATCTAAAAAAATATAATAGGAGAAAAAATGAATTTGAAAGAATTAAAAAAAATGATTGAAGAAAATGATATCAAAGCAATCGATTTTAAATATTCCGATTTAATCGGAAGATGGTATCATATAACTTTTCCGGTAAGAAGATTAGATTACGTTGTTAAAAACGGTATTCCTTTTGACGGCTCAAGTATTCCGGGAATGAAATCCGTTGAATCAGGAGATATGATTTTAATGCCTGATCTCAGCACTGCCAATATTTCGCCTTTTGCAGAAACTCCAACAATTAGAATTATCTGCTCAATTTGCGATGCAGATACGAAAAAAGGCTTTATTAAAGATCCGAGAAGTATCGCTTTAAGAGCTCATAAATATATGAATGATTTAGGTATTGCTGATCAATCTTTCTGGATTCCGGAATTAGAATTCTACCTTTTTGACGATGTTGAATACTATAATGGCAAATTTGAAAGTGGTTACCGCGTGTCTTCTTCTCAAAATAAAGAAGCTCTTCCTGATGATTTCGAAGATCGTAATTCTCTTTCTCAACAAGATAGAAAAGGCTACCAGATGGACGTTCCTTTGGATAAATTTAGTGATGTTAGGCAAGAAATGGTAAATATCATGGAAGATATGAATATCGGAATAAGATATCATCATCATGAAGTCGGTTTAGCTGCTCAACAAGAAATTGAGACCGAATTGTCTGAATTTCCAAGAATTGCCGATTCTCTAATGTGGATGAAAGATATTGTTAGAAATATCTCACTCGAATCAGGATTAAGCTCAACATTTATGCCGAAACCAATGTATAACGAAGCCGGAAACGGATTACATTTCCATATGCTTTTAAAGAAAAACGGTAAAAATATTTTTTATAAAAAAGGTAGATTTGCTGATCTTTCCGAGGAAGCAGAATATTTTATCGGTGGTATTTTAAAACACGGCAGATCATTAACCGCTCTTACCAATCCAAGTACAAATTCTTTCAAAAGATTATTACCCGGTTTTGAAGCTCCGACAAAATTGTTTTACGGTTTAGCAAATAGATGTGCTGCCATTAGAATCCCTAAATATGCTACTTCCGAAGCGATTAAACGAATTGAATTTAGAACCGGTGATGCAACTTGTAATCCTTATATTGCGATGAGTGCTCTTTTAATGGCCGGTCTTGACGGTATTAAAAACAAAATCAATCCGTCAGATTATAATTTCGGTCCTTTTAACGATAATATTTTTAATTGGCCGGAAGCTGAAATAAACAAATTGAAATCCATTCCTGAAAATTTAACCGAAGCATTAAAAGCATTCAAAGAAGATAATGAATATTTATTAGCCGGAAATGTTTTTGATGAATCATTTATCGATAGTTGGATTCAAGAAAAAATGAAAGAAATTAAAGAAGTAAACAACCGTCCCCATCCTTACGAATTGAATCTTTACTATAATATGTAAAATATATTGTCCCTGTTAATTCAGGGACTTTTTATTATGAAAATATCAATCATTATTACCGGATACAATCGCGAAAAATATATCGAAAAATGCCTCAAATCCGTAATTAATCAAACTTATAAAAATTGGCAAATCATCCTTGTCGATGACGGCTCAACAGACAAAACTCCTTCTTTGATGAAAAAATATGCGGCAAAATTTCCTAATATAACTTTTTATGAAAAAAAACATTCCGGTTGTTGGAGTACAAAAAATTTTGCCATTAAAATTGCTGAAACCGATTACATTTTCTTTCTTGATTCCGATGACTTTCTCGAAAAAGATTATTTGGAGAATGGTATAAATTTCATGCAAAAATATCCTAATTATGAATATTATTATCCGCCTAAACTAAAAGTTACCGATGAAAATGGTGATTTTCAAAATTTCGTTTGGAAATATCTGAACTATAATGATGAAAATAAATGGCAGATTTTTTATTATTTTTTGATTAAAGCAAATGGCGGAATTCCCCACGTTGGCTCATTCATTAAGAAAAATATTTTCGAAAAATTGGGTTTTTACGATGAAACTCTCGTCAATCTTGCTGATTTGAAATATATATTAATTAATGCTTTTCAAATTAAAATGAGAATGATTCCAAATTGGATAGGTTATTGCAATAGACAACATTCAAATCAAATAAATAAATCTCCGGAAAGACTTGAAACAATTCTAAAACTTATGTGTTTTGTTGTGCAAAAATATCCTCCACATTTTTTCAGACCGGAATTTAAAGAAAATAATATTAACCCGATTGAACAAAAACATATTGTTTATCAAGATGTGATTTCGAAATTTATGGATGGAGCAAATCAAAACAAAAGCCAAAAAGATATTTTCCTGAAATATGCAAAATATCTCTTGTCTGAAGATAGAAAGCTATAAAGATATTTATCACCTAATCTCTTAAAACGCCAATTGTTACAAGCATTTCCCACATTGATTCAAATTTGTAGGTAAAATCGAGAAAAGATTGCGAATGTAGAACAATTTGCCAAATTGTTTACTAAATATCTCAACCTGATAAAATCTTTTTAGTATGTAGAACAATTTGCCAAATTGTTTATTAAATTTCTCAACCTGATAAAATCCTTTTAGTATGTAGAATAATTTGCCAAATTGTTATTAAATTCCTCAACCTAATAAAATCTTTTTAGTATGTAGAACAATTCACCAAATTGTTTATTAAATTTCTCAACCTGATAAAATCCTTTCGAAAGTAGAGACGCCCAAATTGGGCGTCTCTACTATTTTGAAAAATTCCCTGAAATTTTCTATTTTCTAAAAAATAAATTGACAGGATTCCCTCTTCTGGTGTTTTGGTAATATGTAACACTGAAATGGAGGTTTTATGAAATTTAGTGAAGAGAAACCGATATATATTCAATTGAGAAATGAAATTGAACAATTTATACTATCGGATGAAATAGAAGAAGAAGAAATGCTTCCTTCAATCCGAAAAATAGCCCAGGATTTTAGGATAAATCCACAAACCGTTATCAAAGCATTAAGCAATCTTATTCAAGAAGAATATATTATTAAAAAACGGGGAATCGGTTTTGTGATAGCAAAAGGAGCCAAAAAAAAATTAAGAAAGCAAAAAATCGATGTTTACCTATCGCAAGATTTAAAAGTAACTATTATCAACGGAATTAAACTGGGGTTAACAATGGAAGAAATTATTAAGAAAATCAAAGAATTTGAATTGTCTATGGAGGAAAAATGAGCAATATTAAAATTCATAATCTAACTAAAAAATTTAAGAAATTCACTGCCTTAAATAATATTAATTTAGAAATAAAATCAGGACGAATTATCGGACTTCTTGGAAAAAATGGAGCCGGTAAATCTACCCTTATGAAATGTATTCTTGGATTTCTGAAGTTTGAAGGTGAAGTTGAAATCGGAAACATTTCCATCAAAGAAAATCGAAAAGAAGCTATCAAGAATATCGCATTTATCCCTGATGTTGACGGATTAGACGGAAGATTGACAGTTCAAGAAACAATCAATTATATTGCCGGAGTTCACCCGTTATGGAACGAACTTACCGCTTCAAAATTATTGCAAACAGCCAATTTGCCATTGAAGAAAAAAGTATCTAAATTATCAAAAGGAATGAAAACAAAACTGTATTTGATTCTAACCTTATCTTTAGATGTGGATATTCTTCTTTTAGATGAGCCTACTTTAGGTTTGGATATTACTTTTAGAAATGAATTTTTCAATACAATTTTACAAGAATTTTATACAAATGATAAAACAATTATCATCTCAACTCATCAGGTTGAAGAAGTGGAAAATATTTTGCAAGATATTATATTTATTGATAATGGAGAAATTGTTACTTATGATGATATCGAAAATTTAAAAAATAGTTATAAAATTGTAACTTTACCAAAAAGCAGAGAAAGAGAATTGGAGTCCATCTCCCCCAAATTAATGACTCATACTCTTGGACATGTAAGTGGAATTGTACCGGCAAGTGTAAATCTGGAAAATGCCGAATATGCGACACCGTCATTATCAGAATTATTTTTAGCAAAAGTTGGAGGCAATAATGAAACAGTTTAAAGCTTTAATAATAAAGGATTTCAACATATATAAATCAAATTTTTACAAGATAACTATAATTTTTTTATCTTTGTATTTACTATCCGTGATTACATCTCTTATCGGTTATTATCATCATTCTGATCAAGGACATATTTTTTTAAATAATCTTTCTATAAATTCTCACGCATTAAACGGTTTCGATCTTTCAAAAGGATCTTTTGTTTTCAATGCCGGATTAACAGCTATTGTTTCATTCTTTTTTATGATCTTCACAATATCTTTAAGTGGCAGTGCTTTAAATAGTGATTTTGAATACAAATGCTCTTTATTCCATCGAAATTTACCGATAAGCATTTGGAAAATATCCGGTTCCAGATTTATTATAACCATTTTCGGAAGCTTCTTAACAATGTTAATTTTAGTCTTATTTACTTCCTTAATATCTAATATTGTGCTAATGTCCATAGTTAAAATATCTTTGACTTATTCCTTACTAGGAATTTTAAAAGTAATTCTTCCTTATACAATAAATTCATTATTGTTAGCAAGTATAGCATTTTTCTTCTCCTCAATTTTCAAAAGAAAAGCTTTGGGAAAAGGTATCTTAATTCTCGGTATCATCCATTTTTCGATAGTTTATCTAAATTTCTTATTTGGACTTCATATTCCGTATTTTTTGGTTAAATTAGCAGAAACAATTTCTTTCCACGTAGATTCGCATACATTTTCTCAACTGGCAAATCAATCTTCGAGTGAATTAGCATCAAATATCTTTGCCAGCGTATTTAATTTTCAAACTTTTTTGAAATTACTTTATACAGGTATTTTATTCGTCATCTCTACATTAATAATGAAATATAAAGAAATTACGGAATAGGAGACATTATGAAAAAATTTATCATTATAATATTCACGCTAACATTATCCCTAACTTTAGCAGCAAATGAAAATGGACGATTTTTTGGATTTTTGGCTGATGAAGATGGACTGCAATCACCTTTAGTTAATCCTGCGGCAATGGCTATAGAAAATTCTTCCGGATTTAGTTTTATCTATCAATCAGATAAAGATAATATTAAAAATCATATTCTGCTTTTCAACCTAAAAAAATTATCTTATTCTTATGAAAATTATAAAGATGTTAGTATTCATAATATATCCGGCTCAGAAAAAATCTTAAGAAATTTTTATTTCGGTATTGGAACAAAATGGATAAATGCTAAAACAGATTTAGAAAATTTACGATTTAATTATGGTTTTCTTTACCGTCCGACAAATTACACTTCTTTTGCTTATACCTCAGATAATTTCAATAAAAAATTAATTAATCATAATTTTGGAATTTCCCTGAGACCTTTTCCTAATACTTTGAAGTTAACTTTATCGGCTGATATGAGTTTTATTAAAGAAAATAAAGATTTCAAATCCCAAAAACCAATCGTCGGTTTTGACTCGGAAATTTTTCAAGGTGTAAAAATCGGTGGAAATTATAAGATGGAATCAAAAACTATTGGAATCAACTTTGCCCTAAACTTCAATAATTTGAGTATCGGTTCCATTTCAAATTTAGATAAAGATAACGAATACGTCTCATCTTATTCTTATGTAAATATTTCTGATAAAACTTACTCATCATTACCATTTATAAATAAGACAAGAAAATTTTATGATTATAAATTAGCCGGAAATATCGTTGATATCAATCCTATCCAAAAAATTGGTCCATTTGTTTTAATTAACAATTCAAATACTGAGATGGATAATATTAAAAAGAAATTAAAAAAATTAAAAGATGATAAATCAATTAAAGGAATCATTTTCCAATCCGGTGGTTTTACTTCTAATTTCGCAAATATGCAGGAATTACAAGAATCTTTCGCCGATTTTAAATCATCAGGAAAGAAAATTATATTCTATTTTGAATCTATCTCAAACGCTCAATATATTTTAGCATCAGCAATTGCCGATAAAATTTATTTGAATCCGGCAGGAAGCGTCGATTTACACGGAATCGGAGTTAAAAGTCCGTATTTTAAAGAGCTTTTGACTAAATTGGATATTGATGTTTATAATTTCAGAAGCCATCCGTTCAAAACTGCCGGAAATATGTTTTCAGAAAATCATATGACAAAAGCTGAACGACAATCTTTGGATTACATTTTATCAGGAATTTATGAAGATATGGTAAATATGATTAAATCCGGACGCGGAAATAAATTACAAAAAGATGTGAAAACAATTATTGATGAAGGACCTTACTTTGAATCAAATGACGCTTTAAAAGTTGGATTGGTGGACGGATTAATTTATCAAGATCAATTAAAATCAATTCTCAAAAAAGATTTTCAGGTAAAAATTACAAAATTTTTTCCAAAAGATAAGATGAAATATAATTGGAAAAACGAGAAAAAAGATAAAGTCGCCATTATTTACGCAAAAGGTAATATCACCAGCGGAAAGGGTGTTGTTGGAAAGAGCATCGGCTCAAAATCTTTGGTAAAGGATATCCGAAAAGCACGCAAAGACAAATCTATCAAAGGTATAATTTTGAGAGTAAATAGCGGTGGCGGATCAGCTTTAGCTTCAGATATTATCGCTCGGGAAGTAAATTTATGCAAACAGGGAAAAAATGCGAAACCTGTTGTTGTTTCAATGGGCGGAGTTGCGGCTTCCGGTGGATATTTCATAAGCTGTTTTGCTGATAAAATTGTTGCGGAACCTTCCACAATTACCGGATCAATTGGCGTTATTGGCATAATCCCTAATTTTTCAAGATTATATCAAAAAATCGGTGTAAATTGGGATTTTATCCAAAAAGGAAAACATGCAAATTTAGGAACAACTACACGTCAAATGACTGATGAAGAAAAAGAAATAATCCGAAAATCTATTGAATATACTTATCACAGTTTTGTTTCAACCGTTGCAAAAGGCAGGAAAATGAATTACAAAGATGTAAATAAATATGCTCAAGGTAGAGTTTGGACAGGTCGTCAAGCTTTAGAGCGAGGATTAGTTGATGAATTGGGTAGTTTGGAAAAGGCAAAAAGTGAGATGAAAAAAATTCTAAATACAGGAAATGATCTTCAAATTATTAAACTGCAAAAAATAGATACCGATGGTTTCATAAAACTTTCATTATCAGGAAAATTAGCATATTTTATAGATCCCTCATTAGCTTTACCATCTTATTTGCGAGAATCCATTACAAATTACCGGACAATAAATAAACTTTCGAAAGAAAAAATATTGATGATAAATAACCTAAATATTAACCTTGATTGATTAACTATTTCTTAAAATAAACAATCCTAATCACAAAATAAAAAGCGAGTTTATTCTCGCTTTTTTTAAGTATTTACGCATCATCATTAATCATTTTTTATAACGATTTTATCAATAATCTTATTTTTTTTATCCAAAACCGTAACAATCATTTTGTTATCATTTATTTCAACTTTACAAAAATGCAATGTTTTTTTAGCAACTTGGACATTTTGATAATTTGGATTCGGATCATAAAGTGGAGCTCCACCACCACCGGAAGTTATATAATATACTCCATCAACAAAAGCTCTCGCATAATAATGATTATGACCGTTAAAAACAATAGGAACATCATATTTTTTACAAATCGGTTGAATAATCTTCTGAACTTCTTTATTATTAGAATGTCCTCCGGCTGACCAACCCGATTCATGCATTACCATAATTTTCCATTTTTTATCCGTATTTTTCAAATCATTTTTTAGCCATTTTATTTCGATAGAATTTTCAGAAAAATCTTCGTATTCGTTAAACAAAATTATATGTACCGGACCATAATCAAATGACCAATGTTTTGATCCTCGATTG
>JAMOQM010000012.1 GCA_027064005.1 Candidatus Cloacimonadota bacterium
TAATGCAAAAAATATCGGCAATGGAAGAAGAAATAAACAAAAGCGAACAAAATGCCCAAATGCTTATGCAAGCAGTATTAAAAGAAGCGTTTGAGGGTAAAAAAGAAGAAGTTGAAGTATGATAAGAATGGATAAAGATAAATTTTTCCGTAGTTTTAAAGTTCAAAGCAAACACAGTTTTGACTTGTTTTTGGGTTCCGGTGCTTCTGTTGCTTCCGGCATACCAACAGGCGGAGAATTAGTTTTACATTTCAAACGCGAAATTCTTATTAGCCAAGGCAAAATCAAACTAGGCATCTCTCCGAAATATTAAATATTTCATAAGCTAGCTCATTTATACTACAAAGAAAATAAACTGCATTTATCTGAGCATTCTATAATTTGTAAATTACAAAAAGACAAAAACAAATTGCGATGTAGAACAATCTACCGGATTGTTTATTAAATTCCTCAACCTGTTAAAATCTTTATAGACTATTGGAACTATTTTGAAAAATTTCGGGGGAAGGACAAATGATAAATTGAATTGTTGACAGAAAAAGTATTAACAGATTTTTTACACTTATTATGTAAATACACCTAGGAGATATAAATGAAAATATTAATTACTGGTGGTTCGGGATTTATCGGATCACATTTAGCCGAACTTTTACTGAACAAAGGCGAAGAGGTTTTTGTAATAGATAATCTATCAACCGGAAAATTAAAAAATATAGAGCACATTAAAAATAATCCCAAATTTCATTACAAAATCGAATCTATTTTAAATAAAGACATCCTTGAAGATTATATAAAACAAGTAGATCAAATTTATCATTTAGCTGCTGCGGTTGGAGTTAAATACATTATTGACAATCCTTTATTGTCCTTGCAAACAAATATTGTCGGGACAGAATACGTTTTGGAATTAGCAAATAAACATAAGGTTAAAACCTTAATTGTATCAACTTCGGAAATTTACGGCAAAAGTGATAAAATTCCTTTCAAAGAAGAAGATGACAGAGTTTTAGGATCAACTCATATTTCAAGATGGGGATACAGCACTTCTAAAGCTGTAGATGAATTTTTAGGATTGGCTTATTATCGTGAAAAAAAATTACCGGTTGTGATTGTTAGATGTTTTAATACTGTTGGCCCACGTCAGACCGGTCAATATGGAATGGTTATTCCTAAGTTTGTAAAAAATGCCTTACTTGGACATCCTATTACCGTTTTTGGTGATGGTAAACAAAGCAGATGTTTTACTGATGTTGATGATGTTACTCACGCAATGGTAAAATTGATGGAAACAGAAAAAGCGGTTGGTCAAATTTTTAACGTTGGAAACGATGATGAAATAGAAATTTTAGCTTTAGCTGAAAAAATTAAAGATATGACAAAATCAACTTCAAAAATAGAATTCGTAAAATATGAAGATGCTTTCGAAACCGGTTTTGAAGATATGAGAAGACGTTATCCTGATTTAACTAAACTTCGCAAATATATCGGTTACAAACCAAAATATAAATTAGAAGATATTTTAAAAAGGGTCATTAATTTCTATGAAAATTAAAATATTAATTACCCTCGTTTTTGCAGTAATTGTCTTCAATATGTTTGCAATTACTAATATTGACGGCAGTTATATTGTTAAAGCGGGAGACACTTTTTTAATTCAAGTTTCCTCGCCGGATACTTTGTCAGTTAAAACTATTGTAATGCCTAATGGGAAAATCAATCTTTTCCCGATTGCAAAACCTGTAGAAATTGCCGGAAGAAATCTTACCGATGCGAAAACTTATGTAGATTCGGTTATATCTAATAAAATAGATAAATCATTCTTTGATTTTAATCTGGTTAAAATTTCACCGATTTCATTCACTTTAAGTGGAGCTTTTCACCTTAACGGACAATTTGTGTCCGAAGATCCTTTAACTTTATTGCAGGCAATTGAACTGGGAAAAGGTTTGGTTAATTCCGCCAGTAAAAAAATTAAAATTATTCATAACGGAAAAGAGAATATTTATGATTTGAACAGATATTTTACCGAAAATGACAAATCCCAAAATCCTTTGATTAATCAAGATGATTTCATAATTGCAAAATTTGCTCAAAACTTTATCAAAGTATTTACTTCTAATGATACAATCAGTTCGGTTCAATATGTGGAAATTGATAAATCTGCCAAGATTGAAAATATCTTGAATATGCTGTCAATTAAACCTTATTCAATGGATACAGAAAAATTTGTCGTGAAAAGAAACGGTTTAACTTTAAATGTTGATCAGAATTTTGAACTGATAAAAAATGATGAATTGTATTTAGGAAATGAAACTCCCATAATAAATATTACCGGTCAAGTGGCTTTACCAAAATCAGTAATTTTCAATGGAATTAATGATATTGATTATTATTTGGGGCAAGCCGGAGGAATTTTAAAAGAAGGTAATCGACATAACATAAAGATTATTCATAAAAACGGAAATTCGGAAAAATATAAAGGCCAAAAATTACAACCCGGAGATACAATTTATGTACCTCAAAATTATGCTTATATAATTAAAGATTTTATTGCTCCGATCGGAACGGCAATATCTATAATTTATACCGTAATAAAAATTTAAACTTTGTAGAATAGGAGAAATAAATGAAAGTACCATTATTAGATTTAAATGCTCAATATAAGCCTTTGCTTCCTGAAATTAAAGAACAAATTGATGAAGTTATTGCTTCTAACCAATATATTTTAGGACCAAAAGTAAAAGAATTTGAAGAATCAATTCAAAAATATTTAGAGGTAAAATATGCTGTCGGATGTGCTTCAGGAACAGATGCTTTAATTTTAGCTTTAAAAGCTTTGGAAATAGGAGAAGGTGATGAAGTTATTACAACTCCATTCACATTTTTTGCCTCTGCAAGTTCAATTTATCGAGTGGGAGCAAAACCTGTTTTTGCCGATATTAAAGAAGATACTTTTAATATCGATCCGGAAAAAATCGAGGGAAAAATAACCGATAAAACAAAAGCTATCATCCCTGTTCATCTGTTCGGACAACCATCGGAAATGGATAAAATCAAAGCTATTGCCGATAAACATAATCTCTATATTATTGAAGATAACGCTCAAGGTATCGGCTCAAAATTTGATGATAAATTCGGAGCAACAATCGGAGATATCGGAACCTTGTCGTTTTTCCCGAGTAAAAATCTCGGAGCCATGGGAGATGGAGGAATGTGCGTAACAAATAATCCTGACCTTGCTGATAAAATCAAACAATTACGCGTACATGGTGAAAGCCCGAAATATTTCCACAAATGGGTTGGATTAAATAGCCGACTTGATAGTATTCACGCAGCTGTTTTGAATGTTAAATTGAAATCATTACCGAAATGGTCTCAAATGAGAAGAGATAATGCAAAATATTATTATGAAAATCTTGCTGATGTTAAAGAAATAATTCTTCCAAAAATTCATTCAAAAGCTCTAACTATTTACAATCAATTTACTTTGATTGCTGAAAAGCGTGATGAATTGTTGAATTTCTTAAGAAAAAACGATATCGGTTGTGCTATTTATTACCCGCTTTCACTTCATCTTCAAGAATGTTTTTCATATTTAGGATATAAAAAAGGTGATTTCCCAATTTCTGAAAAATTGTCTGATAAAGTTATTTCAATTCCAATTTATTCGGAAATATCTGAAGAACAACAAGCTTTTGTTGTTGAAAAAATAAAAGAATTTTATGCAAAATAAGGAATGAATTATGAATATTATAGTTTGTATTAAACAAGTTCCGGACACAGCAGAGATTAAAATCGATCCGGTAACAAATACTTTGATGAGAGAAGGTGTTGAAAGTATTATCAATCCTTTTGATCTTTACGCACTCGAAGAAGCTTTGAGATTAAAAGAAAGATACGACGGTAAAGTTACCGTAATCAGTATGGGACCGCCTCAAGTTGAATCTGCTCTTCGGGAAGCTGTTTCAATTGGTGCGGATGAAATAATTTTGCTTTCAGATCGAAAATTTGCCGGTTCCGATACTTTGGCGACCAGTCTTGTTTTATCAAAAGCAATTTCTAAAATTAGCGATTTCGATTTGGTTATTTGCGGTCAACAGGCAATTGATGGAGATACTGCTCAAGTTGGACCGGGAATCGCTGCTCATCTTGATTTGCCGCAAGTTTGTTTTATCCGAAAAATCGAAGATATTGAAAACGGCAAAATTACTCTTCAACGATTGATGGATGATGGTTACGATAGGTTACAAGTTAATTCTCCGGCGGTTATAACGGTTGTTAAAGAAATTAACGAACCGCGACTTCCATCATTAAGAGGTAAAAGAAAAGCTAAAAAAGCAGAATTAATTGTTTGGAATGCAAATGATTTGGAAATTAATGAAGCTGAATCCGGTTTGAATGGTTCTCCGACTCAAGTTGTAAAAATATTCACTCCTGAAATGAAAAGTACCGGTGAAAAATATGAGGGAGATCCTGATTTTTTAGCTGACTTGCTGTATAATAAAATTAAGGAATTTAAATAAATCCGCTGACAAGGAGGATTTTCTTCTATTATGACATATCCACACATAAATCCTGAAATATTGAGAATCGGACCTCTTGCTATTAGATGGTACGGTTTATTTTACATTATAAGTTTTATCATAACTTATCTTTTTCTAAAGAAAAAATATGCAGAGCGAAAAATTCTTTTAACCGGCGAGGATTATGAAACCCTGATTTTCTATATAATGTTAGGTGTAATTTTTGGTGGGCGAATAGGCTATATTTTATTCTATAATCTTACTTTCTATTTTAAAAATCCTTTAGAGATTTTCGCAGTTTGGCACGGTGGGATGTCCTTTCATGGCGGAGCTTTAGGAGCAATTATCGCCGGTTTGATTTTTGCGAGAAAAGTAAAAATTGGTTTTTATCGATTAGCTGATCCGATAATGCCTTTTGTAGCTATTGGTTTGGGTTTGGGAAGAATCGGTAATTTTATCAATGGTGAACTTTACGGGCGGGTTACATCTTTACCGTGGGGAATGATTTTCCCAAATTCAGATGGATTGCCACGCCATCCGTCTCAACTTTATGAATTTTTTTTTGAAGGCGTTTGCCTGTTTTTTATCTTAAGATTTGTCTTGAAAAAACAAAATCACGATGGAATAACGTTTTGGAGTTTTATAGGCTTTTATGGTATTTTCAGGTTTATGCTCGAATTTGTACGCCAACCCGATCCTCAATTAGGTTTTGTAATCGGCATTTTTACTCAAGGTCAAATACTTAGCTCTTTTATGATATTAGCTTCAATTATCGGGATAATTTTTATTTCCAAAACTAATGATGTCCAAAGCAAATAAACTATTTTTTCTAATAATCTTAGTCTCGCTTTTTTCCTGTTCTTTTAATAAAAGGATAGAAAATAAAGAACAACTTTTGAGAACAGAGATGCTTCGATGGCAAAATTTTAAAATAGACGGAATTGCCGAAATTAATTATAAATCTCTTCGATTTAGGAAAGATATTCAGATTCTGAAAAACACAGGGTCTCTGAGAATCACCCTTTTTGATAGTGGTATTTTCGGTTTAATCCCATCACCATATTTTAATCTATATGCGGATTCTTCTCAGGTAACAATTAAGTTTATGGGTAAAAAATCGGATTATTCCTTTCTAAATAAAAAGATTGATTTTTCTTCTTTTTTATCGCTAAGATTGTCTAAAAAAAATATTGAAGAAATAATAAATTCCGGGAAATTATCTTTAAAAAAATCAACTATCTTTTTTAACCGAAAAATGCGTATAACTAGAATAAAATTAGATGGTTATAACGCTGAAGTTGATTTTATTTACTCATCTCAAAAATTAAATTCAATTAAATTCAGAAAAGATAATAAAAATGTCGGAAATATTAGAATTGACAGAATAACTATCAAAAAAAATATAACTACAGAAAATATAGTGTCTTAAGAAATATAAATTTATAAATTGAGGTTTTATGATAGAACGATATACAAGAAAAGAAATGGGCAATGTTTGGGATATTGAAAATAGATTTAGATCCATGCTTAATGTTGAAATTGCAGCCTGTAAAGCAATGAATAAATTGGGGATTATTCCTGATGAAGATTTGAAAAATATTGTGGAAAAAGCTGACTTTGATGTTGATAGAATTTTGGAAATCGAAGCTACAACAAAACATGACGTAATTGCCTTTTTAACAAACGTTTCTGAATATGTAGGACCATCCGCAAGATTTATTCATTTTGGAATGACTTCTTCGGATGTTTTAGATACTGCAACCGCTCTTCAAATGAAGGAAGCCGGAGAATTAATTCTTAAAGATTTAGAAGAATTTTCAGAAGTTTTGAAAAGAAAAGCTGTAAAATATAAAGAAACACTTTGTATCGGACGCTCTCACGGAATTCACGCCGAACCAATTACTTTTGGATTCAAATTTGCCTTGTATTATGATGAAATGCAAAGAAATATTAAAAGAATGAAGGATGCTATTAAATCTGTTTCTGTAGGTCAAATCTCAGGAGCAGTTGGGAATTACGTTCATCTTTCTCCAAAAGTAGAAGAAATTGCCTGCGGAATTTTGGAATTAAAACCGGTGAATATTTCCACTCAAGTAATCCAAAGAGATAGACATTCCGAGTTTTTATCAACTTTAGCAATCATTGCTTCTACGATTGAAAAAGTTGCTTTGGAAATTCGCCATCTTCAAAGAACGGAAGTTTTGGAAGCGGAAGAAAATTTTAGCAAAGGTCAAAAAGGATCTTCGGCAATGCCTCACAAAAGAAATCCGATTGTTTCGGAACAAATGTGCGGATTGGCACGACTCATTAGATCAAATGCGATGGCTGCTTTTGAAAATAACGCTTTGTGGCACGAAAGAGATATTAGCCATTCATCAGTAGAAAGAGTTATTTTACCTGATTCAACAATTCTCGTTGATTATATGCTAAACAAAATGATCAAACTGGTTGATAATCTTCTTGTTTATCCTGAGAAAATGATGGCTGATGTTGAATTAACCAACGGACTAATATTCTCTCAAGTATTTCTTCTCAAATTGGCGGAGCGAGGAATTTCTAGAGAAAAATCTTACGCAATGGTTCAAAGAAATGCGATGGAATGTTGGAAGACAAAAGTCTCCTTTAAAAAACTTATTCTTGCTGATGAAGAAATTATGTCTTTAATCACAAAAGATGATATTGAAGAAGTTTTTTCTTATGACAGATACACGAAAAATATGGATTTCATTTATAAAAGGATTGGTATTTCTTAATGACAACTAAAGAATCAACTATAATTTTATTGAAAAAAGTTCAAGCACTTAAATATAAATACGCATTAGTGCCGTTGCTCTTAGTTGTCGGTAGTTTTTTTCTATCAAATAAATTGCCTAAGGAAATAGTTCAAATACTTTCTGTTTCCGGAATGCTATTATATCTAATGATATTATTCAAATTTAGGATTGGACATGTTGGAATTGAAATTGAGCCTACAGCAGTTGTTAGCCCAATTTCAGGAAAAATAACCTCGATTGATGAACACGATTCGATAGTTAAAATTAAAATTGAGAAAAATAACCTGGACCCTTGCGGGATTAGATTTACTTTTGACAATGATATTTGGGAAGGCGATTCCTTAATTAATTCAAAGACAAATCTAAGCTGTGAATTTTCATCAAAAAAAATAATTAAAAACATAACTGATCAAAGTACGCAAGGTGCTCTCGCCGGATTTTATCTTTTCAGAACGTCTTGTTCCGTTTGTCTTTCAACAGATAAGATAAAAGCAAATGTTAAAGTTGGAGATAAGTGCTTTGCCGGAAAAACAACATTGGGATTTTACAATGAAAATTAAATACTTTATACCTAACTTTTTTACCGCAGCAAGTCTTGTTGTCGGTTTTCTCTCGATTAATGCCAGTTCTGAAGGTAATTTTGTCCTCGCATCCTGGTTAATCGCACTTTCGATTTTCTGTGACGGATTTGACGGAAAAGTTGCTCGTTTACTTAATGCTTCATCTAGGTTTGGAGCAGAGTTTGATTCTATGTCTGATTTTGTAGCTTTTGGTGTAGCTCCGGGATTTTTAGTTTATAAACTGGGTTTAAATCATATGTCATTTTTAGGTTTTACTGCCGTGATAATTTATGTTTTAGCCGGCGCAATAAGGCTTGTCAGGTTTAATCTTAAAAACTATGATTTGGATAATAAGCATCCGTTTGAAGGTCTGCCTATTCCGGGAGCAGCAGGAATGTTGGCATCTTTATATTTATTTATGAACAAATTTTTTCCATATGCAAATATTAATGGATTGTTGATAATTGTAACATTTTTAGTAGCTTTTTTGATGGTGAGCAATTTTGAATTTCTTACCATTGAACACAAAAACAATTATCGAGCTTTTAAAATTTTCAGAGCGGTTTTTATGGTATTTATAATAATTTCTTTAGCATTTTTCCCAAACGCTATTTTCTTTGGAGTTTTTGCATTGTATGTAACGGTTAATACTATTCGAGGCGGACTTTTTCATAAAAATAACAATATTGAAAACGAGGTAAAATTTAATGATTAAAGCAAAAATCTATGTAACTTTGAAACCTAGTATCTTGGATCCTCAAGGTAAGGTCGTAACCAATACTCTTCATTCTTTAGGATATTCTGAAGTGAATGAAACCAGAATCAGTAAATTTATTGAATTGAATTTTGATACTGATGATGAAGTAAAAGTGAGAAAAGATTTGGAAGTGATTTGTGATAAAGTTTTAGCTAATCCAAACACAGAAACATATTCCTTTGAATTAGAGAAATAATTATGAGAAAAATAGTCTTTAATGTAATTACTTTCCCCGGTTCAAATTGTGATAACGATGCTTATTATATTGGGAAAATTCGCGGTGCTAAATCTGAATTTGTTTGGCATAAAGATACTACTTTGAAAAATCCTGACGTGATTTTTATTCCGGGGGGATTTTCTTATGGAGATTATCTTCGTTGTGGAGCTATTGCTAAATTTTCTCCGATTATTAATGAAATAAAAAAATTCGCTGATAAAGGTGGGTTGGTTATCGGAATTTGTAATGGTTTCCAAATATTGACCGAAGCTCAAATGCTTCCGGGTGCTTTACATATGAATGAATCTTTGCAATTTATTTGTAAACATCAATATATTAAGGTTGAGAATAATTCAATTCCGTTTACATCTGCTTTGGAAAAAAATCAAGTTCTTGATATTCCAATAGCTCATAAAGAAGGAAATTATATTATTGATGATGACGGGTTAAAAAGTCTTCAAGATAATAATCAAATAATTTTCAGATATTGTGATGAAAACGGGGTTGTCGATAGAAAATTTAATCCAAACGGAGCTAGAGATAATATTGCCGGTATTTCAAATAAAAAAGGAAACATTCTCGGTATGATGCCTCATCCGGAAAGAGCAGCGGAAGATATTCTTCCCGGTAATGATGGGATAGGAATTTTTCAATCTATAGAAAACTATGTTAAATCGTATATTTAATCTCATATTTCCTAGAATATGTCTTCATTGCGGAGCTAATTTAAAGTCCAATGAAGATTTGATTTGTGCGAATTGCAGTGAAAATTTGGTTTTCAGAAAAGGCGATTTGTGTCCAAAATGTAATGCTGTTTTAAAATCAAATAAGTGCGAAATGTGTGATGAAATTAATTATGCTTTTGATAAGGCTTTTTCGGCATTCAAATATTCCAAAGTTATAAAATCTTTGGTTCATTCAATAAAATATAATGAGATGAAAAAAGTGGGAAAATTTTTAGCTGTTTATATGGCGAAATATTGGACAAATCAGGTTAATATAACCGATATTGATTATGTGATTCCGGTTCCCCTTCATAAAGTAAAGAAAAGAATGCGCGGATATAATCAAGCAAAATTAATCGGTGAACACTTTGCAAAATTAATGAATTTTAATTTTGAATCTTCTCTAATTAAAAGAATTAATTTTACAAAAACACAAACTAAATTGACAAAATTACAGCGTGAGAAAAATATTAAAAATGCGTTTGAAGTATCAAATGCAAGAAAAATAAAGAATAAAAAAATTTTAATTATTGACGATGTTTTTACTACAGGCTCTACTGTAAATGAGATATCTGAAATATTAAGAAATTTTAATGCTGATAAAATTTACGTTTTAACAGCTGCCAGAGCTTGATATGATTGTAGAAATAACTGAAGAAAGAGCTAATGAAGTAATAGAAAAAGTTTCAAGATTTGTTGCTGAAAGACATATGGCTCCCGCAGCAATTCTTGCTATTGAATCATTGAGACCACTTAGCTTTATCGGAAGTCAGGCTTTGTTTTTTATCGAACCTTTTGCCCAAGTTTTTGTGAACGAAAAAGAGTACCAAGAATTTGCGACAATGATAGAAAAAGAAGAAAATCTTAAAAAATTAATGCGTCGAATTGATGAATTGGATTACGAAATCCATAAAGATGAAAGAGAAAAATCTAAAATAAAGAAACTTAGAAGAAAAAAGAAAATTAAAAATTTCTTTAAAAAATTTTTCAAAAAAAAATAAATAAACGGAGGAAATATGGCCAATGACCAACTAAGAAGGATCATAGCCACTGACTGCGGTAGTACAACGACAAAAGCTATTCTTATTGAATATGTTAATGGTGAGTACCGTCAAACTGTTCGTGGTGAAGCTCCGACAACTGTTGAAGCTCCTTTAAATGATGTTACCCGAGGTGTTTTAAATTCTGTTCAAGAGCTTGAAGAACTTGCTACTTTAAAATACGGTAAAAAAATTACTTTAATTGAAAACAATAAAATCATCATCCCTTCTGATGGTGACCGTGGGGCAGATGCCTACGTTTCAACAAGTTCTGCCGGTGGCGGACTACAAATGATGGTTACCGGTGTTGTTGCAAAAATGACCGGTGAATCAGCTGAACGTGCCGCTCTCGGTGCCGGTGCTATCGTAATGGATTTGATTTCCAGTAACGATAAAAGAGCGAATTATGAAAAAATAGAAAGAATTCGACATTTGCGTCCTGATATGATTTTAATGGCGGGCGGTGTTGATGGCGGAACAACAAAACACGTAGCAGAATTAGCGGAATTAGTTAGTGCTGCCGATCCAAAACCAAGGCTCGGTTCCAGCTATAAATTACCTGTAATTTACGCAGGAAATACAGATGCTCGTGATATTATGACTGAAGTTCTTGGGGATAAAGTTGATTTGATTATAACTGATAATCTTCGACCGACTCTTGATAATGAGAATCTTGGACCTGCCAGAGACAGAATTCATGATTTGTTTATGGAACATGTTATGAAGCAAGCTCCGGGATATAATAAATTAATGGAATGGACACTCGGACCTATTAATGGTAAATTAACACAAGTTCCAATTAAGCCTACACCGGCAGCAGTTGGTGATATTATTCAAACTATTGCCAAACAGAATAATATTGAGGTGCTTGGTGTTGATATTGGTGGAGCAACAACTGACGTATTCTCTGTATTTACTGAAGAGCATGTGTTTAATAGAACTGTAAGTGCAAATTTGGGAATGAGTTATAGTATCTCAAATGTCTTGGCTTCTACAGGATTAGATAATATTTTGAGATGGGTTCCATTCGATATTGATGAATCAGCTCTTAGAAATATGATTAAGAATAAAATGATCCGACCAACAACAATTCCTTCAAAATTAGAAGAACTTGTTTTGGAACAGGCAATTGCTAAAGAAGCATTAAGACTCGCTTTGGTTCAACATCGTGATTTTGCCGTTAAATTAAAAGGTCGCCAACAAAAACGTGAAATTTCAGAAGCATTCTCACAATCAACTTCCGGAGATTCAATTGTTAATATGACAACCCTTAACTTAATTGTTGGTAGTGGTGGTGTACTTTCTCACGCACCAAGAAGAAATCAAACAGCTATTATGTTAATTGATGCTTTCTTACCGGAAGGTGTTACAAGACTTGGTGTTGACAGTATTTTTATGATGCCTCATTTAGGGGTTTTAGCAGAAATTAATCCACAAGCTGCCACAGAAGTTTTCGATAAAGATTGCATGATTTATATTGGATCGTGTGTTGCCCCTATTGGCAAAACTAAAGCTAAAGCCATGGCATTGCACGCAAAATTAGAGCTTCCAAATGGAGAAGTTTTTGATGAAAAAATTCCTTTTGGCGAAATGAGATTAATTCCTTGCGGAGTCGGTGAAGTTGCAAAAGCAACTCTTATTCCGGGAAGTGGATTAGATCTTGGAGCCGGCAAAAATCAAACTATAGAAACCGAATTGCACGGTGGTGTTGTCGGTATAATTTTAGATACACGAGGAAGAAGACCTTTTGTTTTACCGGTAGAAGCTTCTGAACGCGTACCACGATTAAAAAAATGGATGAAGGCATTAGATATTTATCCTTCAGAAATATTATCTTAGGAGGTAAAAATGGCACAAGCATATTCTGCAGGACTAACTGTTACAGATAATATTATTCTTCGTAAAGAAAGAATTTTACCTCTCAAAGGAACAGTTAAGGTTAAAGTTGGTGATAAAGTTAAAGCTAATGATTTAGTTGCTGAAACTTTGCTCCCAGGAAAAGTACTGCCTTTGAATTTAGCCAATAAACTTGGTGTTCAGGCAAGTTTAATAAATGATTATTTAAAAATAAAACCGGGTGATTTTATCAAGAAGGGTCAACTTCTTGCTGAAACAAAAGGTTTTTTGGGATTTTTCAAATCAAGCGTTAAATCTCCTTTTGATGGAGAAGTTGAGAGCGTTTCTGTTCATACCGGACAAATGCTTTTGAGAGAACCAAGAATTCCGGTTCAAATTAAAGCTTTTATTGATGGTTTGGTTGTAGAGGTAATTCCTGAGGAAGGAGTTGTAATTGAAAATAAATCGGCATATATTCAAGGTATTTTTGGCTTGGCAGGAGAAGTTACCGGCAAATTGAAAATGATTGCCAAAGATCCGAATGAAGTTGTTTCAGCTGATCAAATCGATGATTCTTGCAAAGATAGAATTATTGTTGCAGGATCAATGATTGATTTGAAAGCAATTGAAAAAGCTGTAAAAGTTGGTGCAAAAGCTATTTTAACCGGTGGAATTGATGATCAGGATTTGAAAAAACTTCTTGGTTATGATATCGGTGTAGCTATTACCGGACATGAAAAAATTGGAATCACAATTGTTGTAACGGAAGGTTTCGGTAAGATCAAAATGGCCAATAAAACATTTGATTTATTAAAGAAATTTGAAGGTAAAGAAGCATCAGTTCACGGAAAAACACAAATTCGTGCCGGAGTTATGAGACCGGAAATCATTATTCCGCTTCCATTTGATGAAAAAGAACTTATTGCTAAAAAACCTGAAATGGCTACTCTTGAAATTGGAACAACAATTAGGGTTATTCGACAACCTAACTTTGGAAAAATCGGTAAAGTTGTAGGTTTACCTGAAAAATTATATAAAGTTCAATCGGAAACTCTCGTTCGTGTTTTGGAAGCAAAATTAGAAGATGGTCAAACTCTAATTATTCCAAGGGCTAATGTAGAAGTAATTGAAGAATAATTTATCTTATAAATTAATTTAATTAAGAGGTAAAGTTGACGCTTTACCTCTTTTTTTATTCTAAAGTTAAGTATAGCTTATATTAATAATAACAAAAAAATTGACCAAAACATATCCTTTATTTATTTTGCAAAAAAAAATAGGAGAATGTTATGGAAACGAAAAATATAACTTTTTATTATCAAATCAACATTCCTCTTTTTATTTTATTACTCCCCTTGGGGAGATAAACAATTATACAAAACTAAGGGAAAAATTATCAATAATATTATAAAAAAAATGGAGAAAAAAATGGAATATCCTTTCGGAAAAATTGAAAAAAAATGGCAAAAAAAATGGACTGAAAGTCATATTTTTAATGCCAATCAAGATACAGAAAAAGAAAAATATTACGTGCTTTCTATGTTTCCTTATCCTTCAGGAGCTTTGCATATGGGACATGTTTCCAATTACTCAATTGGAGATGCGATAAGCCGTTTCAAAATGATGCAAGGTTATAATGTAATGCAACCAATGGGTTACGATGCTTTTGGAATGCCGGCTGAAAATTTTGCTATCAAGCATAATTCTCATCCTAAACTTACAACGGAAGATAATATAAGTGTGATGAAAGATCAATTTACTCAAATGGGGTTTGGCTTTGATTGGGATAGAGAACTTAGTACTTGCCGACCTGATTATTATAAATGGGGACAATGGTTCTTCAAAAAAATGTATGAAAATAATCTTATTTATAAAAAGAAATCATTTGTGAATTGGTGTGATAGTTGTCAGACTGTTTTGGCTAATGAACAAGTAGAAGATGGAAAATGTTGGAGATGTGGAAATAATGTCCGCCAAAAAGAACTTGAACAATGGTTTGTGAAAATTACAGATTATGCTGATGAATTGTTGGATTTCTCAAAAGTAATTTCTTGGCCTGAAAGAGTTAAAGCTATGCAAACAAATTGGATTGGGAAAAGTACCGGAACGGAAATTGACTTCAAAGTAGAAAATTCCGAACAAGTTTTGTCTGTATTTACAACTAGACCGGACACGATTTTTGGCGTAACTTTTATGGCGTTGGCTCCGGAACATCCTTTTATTACGGAAATGCTTTCAAAAGATAATGTTGATGAAAATTTGAAGAATTTCTGCGAAAAAGTTATGAATGAAGATAAGATTAATCGTTCTGATGAAGACAATGTTAAGGAAGGTTATTTTACAGGGAAATATTGTACAAATCCCGTTAACGGAAATAAAATTCAAATCTGGGTTACAAATTACGTTTTGATGGATTACGGTACCGGTGCGGTTATGGCAGTTCCGGCTCATGATCAACGTGATTTTGATTTTGCAAAAAAATATGAAATTCCTATGATCATTGTTATTCAAAATAAAGAAAAAGATTTGAGTTTGGATAATATGACGGAAGCTTATATTGAAGCGGGAACTTTGGTTAATTCCGAACATTTCAATGAGATGAATAGCAATGAAGCTAAAGAAAATATTTCAGATTGGATCGCCGAGAAAAATTTTGGGCGAAAAACAACCAATTTCAGATTGAGAGATTGGGGCATTTCTCGTCAACGATATTGGGGAAATCCTATTCCAATTATTCATTGTGAAAAATGTGGGACTCAACTTGTTCCTGATGAAGATTTGCCGGTACTTCTTCCGGATAATGTGCAAATTGGGAAAACAACTCAAAATCCATTGTTAAGTGTTGAAGATTGGGTAAATACAAAATGTCCGAAATGTGGTGGACCTGCTAAACGTGAAACCGACACAATGGATACTTTTGTCGATAGCTCATGGTACTTTGCCCGTTATACGGATTCAAAAAATAAAGAAAAACCGTTTGATGAAAAAAATGCTGATTATTGGCTTCCGGTAGATCAATATATCGGTGGAATTGAACATGCTTGTATGCATTTGCTGTACGCAAGATTTTTCCATAAATTTATGAGAGATATTCATCTTGTTAAATCTGACGAACCTTTTGCCAGACTTCTTACGCAAGGAATGGTTACAAAAGATGGTGCAAAAATGTCGAAATCAAAAGGTAATGTGGTAAATCCCAAAGATTATATCGATAGATATGGCGCAGATACTGTTCGTACTTTTATGCTTTTTGCTTCACCTCCTGAAAAAGATGTTGAATGGAGTGATAAAGGTGTTAAAGGTGCTTTCAGATTTCTAAATAGAATTTGGAGAATTTTTGATGATAATATTAATTTGTTGAAAAATAGCCAAACAGATTATTCTAATTCTATGCCGGTTTCTAAAGAAATTGAGAATCTTAGAATTAGCACTCATAAAACAATTAAAAAAGTCTTGGAAGATATTTCGGAAAGATTACAATTTAATACTGCAATTGCAGCTGTAATGGAACACCTTAATAATATTTACGGAATCAAAGATGTGGCGAATTTATCAGAAACAGAGAAGAAGATTTTTGCGGAATCCTGTTTGGTAATTCCTCGTCTTATGTACCCCTTCGCACCTCATATTTCTGAAGAAATTTGGGAAATGACCGGTCATGAAAACTTTATTTATGAATCCGGAGTTCCTTCTTATAAGAAAGAATTTTTGAAAAGTAATGAAGTAACTTATGTAATTCAAGTTATGGGAAAAATTAGAGGTAAATTAATCGTTCCTGCCGAAACAGAAAAAGATATGATTGAAAAACAAGCTCTCGAATTAGAAAATGTCCGGAAATATATTAGCGGAAAAACGATTAGAAAAATAATTGTTGTGCCGAATAAATTGGTTAGCATTGTAGCAAAATAAATAATCCTGAAAACAATAACGGAATCTCAATCGGGATTCCGTTTTTTTTTTAATTTTGCTCAGATAAAAAATGACAATAAGGGAGTTGATATATTTAGATTTTTGTACTTTCCAGTAATTTTTATGTCCATTTTAAATTATCCGTTCTTCTTTTTCTTTGAGGTTTTTACATTCAAAATTAAAAATTCATAATTCAAAATTTCTTTCTTAAATTTGTGAAAATTCGTGGTTGATATTTAAAGTCGAACAATCGGAAGAACTCCCGTTGGTCGTACATTCCGATGTTCTTAAATCACCACCTCTGTCATTCCCGTCCGGCAACTGTCGGGTCATTCTCGCGAAAGCGGGAATCTCCTTCCGGTGTTCTCTCAACTTCCGAATGTTTGAAAGGAGTGAAATCTTCGGAATGTTGAATTTACACCACCAAAGTCGAACAATCGGAAGAACTCCCGTTGGTCGTACATTCCGATGTTCTTAGTTTTGTTTGTAACGACTTACAAAGTCGTTGTACTTCTTTCTTTCTTTATTTTACTTTTTACTTTTCTTCTTTTTCTTCCTTCTCTTAATTTGTGTGAATTCGTATTCATTCGTGAAAATTCGTGGTTTCTTCTCATTCATAATTCAAAATTAAATTAAGCTTCATATTTTTCCCAAATAAAAAACCCGAAATTCAGAGAATCTCGGGTTTTGCTTTTGTTAGATTTACTTTTATTTTAGGAGTAACATCTTTTTGATTGATTTGTAGTTATTTGTTTGTAATCTATAGAAATAGATACCGGAGGAACATTTCATATTTTTGGAATCCAAACCTTTCCAAGTGATAGAATAATTTCCCGGAGCCATTTCTTCATTATAGAACGTTTTAACTTTTTGTCCCAGAACGTTGTAAATACTCAAATTTACATGAGAGTCTTCCGAAATTGCAAAGTTAATATGTGTTTCAGGATTAAACGGATTTGGATAAGCATTCCCTAATTTAGTGATTTTTGGAATATCCGGTGTGTCATTATTTCCAAAAGTAGAGACAGTTCTCGGATTTGTAAATTCTGACGAACCGTTGTTATTAAGAATTCTTAACCAATAGTAATAAGTTTGATTTAACTCAACTTCTTTGTCTAAGAAATTATAAGTGTTTTCTTGAGATGAATTGGTCCCTGAAATCAAAGTAGCATTTACTTTGATAGCATCTGAAACATTTTCGGTGGTACTTCTCAATACGTCAAATCCCATAAAATCTGTTTCTGATTGAGTAGTCCAAACTAAATTAACATAATTTTCGTTTGTAAAAGTAGCTTCAAATGAAGACAATTCAACAGGAAGAGTTGAACTTTGACCATTATTCACTACAAATGTATCCTCGCCTTTTGAACCGCTAATTGTCCAAGGGAAGGTTACGGAAGTTGAACCGAAGACTGCGTTCGGAACAGGTTGATAGGTGTTCCCGTCAAAATAAATTATTTCATTAGGAATCGGGTCCATACCTTCATAAGATAAGGTTATGTGAACGGTAGAACCAACTGTACCTGAGATATTTACGTCATAGGAGAGTCCAACTCCACTAGGATTTGGAACCGCACCATTTTCATTATTTACCGTGACATTTACGGTAATAGTTTGAGGATCATCAGGATCTACAGTAACATCAGGATCAACATAACCACCATTGCCATCTGCCATTGGAGGAATATCGACTGTTGCCGGATCAGCATTATTTCCATTATTTCCGCCTTGACCGGTTTGTGAACCTTGACTGCCGTTACCCGGGTCAGTTTGGGTTGTAAAATGCCAGGTTGGAGAAGGATCCGAATCTATTGTTGTGCGAAGACCTTTTGCAGAATTAACATATGAGACAACGCTCCATGTATAACTTATACCAAATGCCAAATTTGTCGGATGATAATGAGTGGTTGTAACATTTGCAGCAACTTCAACATTATTGATAGTTACTTTATATCCGTCCGGAGTTGCACCTGTTGTCGGAGCTTCCCAATCCAAATATGTGGATAAGGCAAGATCGGTGGCATTATCTGCCGGAGCTATTAATGTTGGAGGTTGAATATTGGTTCGAACATCAATTTCGATGTTATAAACACCATTATTTGAGCCATATCCGTCAACAATGGCAAAATAAGAGCCTGCAGTTAATTGCATACCATAAATTGCAGATTGGCTTGCTCTATCTTTTTTATTTTCTTTTTGTCTTACCGATGAAAGAGATTTTCCGCTGTAATCATCATTATAGAAAAGGTAATTATCAGGACCTGGAATCCAACCGTTAACATTTGTGCTATCTCCATAAATTGCTAATTTTGTATCAAATGCAGAACCAAGAAGAGATACATCGACAATCATATCTGAATTTAAAGTAAACTTATAAACAGCATCATTATTATCGGTGCCAAAACCCGGTAACTCATAATCATCATTCATATAATTTGTTGAGTCAATTGCTGTAAATAGATTGTTGCCGAACGATACGATAAACGGATTTTCAATTGTATCTCCAACCGGAGGAACATAGCCTACGCCGCTCAAAGGAATGGAATTAACAACTTTAGAACTCAAATTATCTTGAATATTTAATACTGCCGTCAAAGTCCCTTCAGTCAGAGGTGTAAAAATTACCGATATTTGAGAAGTTGCTCCGCTACCAATTGTAATAGGATAACTAATTCCTGTAGCCAAGGCAAAAGATTGAGCATTTGTTCCGGTAATCGTGATATCACCTTGATTAATTGTGAAAGTTCCGCCACCTGTGTTTGTTATTGTGAAAGATGTAGTTCCTGATTGTCCGATGTTTACAGTACCAAAATCATAAGATTCAGGAGAAATGGCAAATTGAGGACCTGACGGAATATCTTCAAATTGGAATCTGGCATTTGGATAAAATGCTGACGCTGTTCCGGCTTGGGCTGATGGATCTGCCGGGTCTAAATTAGTACTATCATTGTAATAATATCTACTTACATTTGCTCTTGTATCTTCTGAACAATAAAATTCATCACTTCCTGAAGTATAACTTGGTGTATTTTCATCAACAGCGATTATTAAATTTCCGTCAGAAGGATTGTAGTTAAATGGCGTACTCAAGGCAATTTCCAACCAGCCGTCACCGTTTGCAACAGCATCCAAGCCAACGCTACCGTCAAAAACCTTGGTCATCCCGTTAATGGGAAACCATCCGCTATCAGTATTTGTTGCATTCGATGTACCCATATAGATAACCCAATCATTACAACCATTATTACCATTACTTGTCCAATGATAATTATAATAAATTTTAGAAATTCTTTGATCAGCGGCAATTGTACCGAAATCGGAAGCTAAATAAATAGATTGTGAATATGAATATCCGTAATAAGGTTCGATTGGTAAATGTTCATTTGTTGCGGTACCGTTTCCAATCTGTACCTGTCCGGCTGGTAATTGGAATCCGGTTCCTGTTAAGGCAATATTATGAACAACTTTAGATACGATATTATCTTCAATAACCATATTGGCAACTTCGTCTCCATTTACGGACGGGGTAAATATTACATTGTAAGAAAATGTTTGCCCTGCTGTTAAATTAATAGGAAAGACAGTTCCCGATTCAATTGTAAAATCAGATGCGTTAGTACCATCAAAAGTAATGTCGGTATCTTGAATTGTTAAAGTTCCTCCACCTGTGTTTGTTATTGTGAAAGATGTAGTTTCTGATTCACCGATGTTTATAGTGCCAAAGTCATAAGATTCGGGAGAAATGACAAAAATAGGATTTGCCGGTATTTCTTCCCAAATAACGTCATCAATATAATCAGAATCATAGGTACCATCTAAAGCGTGTTTAAATGCGACATATTTATCTGTACCTGAGAAGTTTACGGTATATTCGGTATAGGTAGTAGTAAGTGCTATGGTTTGTACCAAAGAAAATGTTGATGCATCAGCTCGATCTGACATTGTTCCTACTAATATATTTTGATCGGAACTACCTGATTTTGCCCAGAATTTAACCCTAGTACCATCAACTGTGTTAGCATAAGGAGGAGTAATCATTATTAAATTTCCGGTGGTTGCCGAATAATTATATAGTTTCCCACATTTACTCCCTCCGTGAGCAGAATATGTAGATGTATATGTTTCAACATACGAAGAGCTATTCCCGGTATCATTTATTTTTGACCAATCCAAAGGTAATGCCGGAGCTTCTGCATTCTCAAAATCTTGTGTATATGGTAAAGATGTTATATTTGGATTATGACCGGTTCCGGTTAAGGCGACATTGTGTTGCATTCTATTTCTATTATCTACGATAGTCAAATTTCCGTTTTTAACACCTTCTGTTGTTGGTGAAAAATTAACATTAATGGTCAAAGATTGACCGGAAGTTAAATTAATCGGATAAGTGGGAGCAACTAAAGCAAATTGATCTGCATTTGTTCCGGTGATGGAAATTCCCCCGTTGGTTATTGTTAAAGTTCCGCCACCTGTGTTTATTATTGTGAAAGATGTGGTTCCTGATTCACCGAGGTTTACATTACCAAAGTCATAAGATTCAGGAGAAATGGTAAATTGAGGACCTGCCGGAATATCTTCAAATTGGAATCTGGCATTTGGATAAAATGCTGACGCTGTTCCGGCTTGGGCTGATGGATCTGCCGGGTCTAAATTAGTACTATCATTGTAATAATATCTACTTACATTTGCTCTTGTATCTTCTGAACAATAAAATTCATCACTTCCTGAAGTATAGCTTGGTGTATTTTCATCAACAGCAATTATTAAATTTCCGTCAGAAGGATTATAGTTAAATGGTGTACTCAAGATAATTTCGAGCCAGCCGTCACCGTTTGCAACAGCATCTAATCCAACGCTGCCGTCAAAAACTTTAGTCATTCCTTCAATGGAAAACCATCCGCCGTCCGTATTTGTTGCATTCGATGTACCCATATAGATAACCCAATCATTGGCATCAGCATCAGTATTACTAGTCCAATGATAATTATAATAAATTTTAGAAATTCTTTGATCAGCGGCAATTGTACCGAAATCGGAAGCTAAATAAATAGATTGTGAATATGAATATCCGTAATAAGGTTCGATCGGCAAATGTTTATTTGTTGCAGTACCGTTTCCGATTTGTAGCATACCGTTTGGTAATACTGTGGTGAATGTCCAAACAGGACCTTCAACAGTTAATCTAACACTATTATGCAAAATTAATTGCCACTCATAGTTTGTGTTTTCTGATAAACCGGAATAAGAATATGAACCGGAAGTTCCGGTTGCAGAAGCACCGGTTACTACTTCTGTCATATTTCCGGCTTCACCAAACCATAAATCATAAGTATCAGTATTTGCTCCCCATGTCCAAGTTAGATTTCCGCTAATTGCAACATCTATTGCTCCGTCAGCCGGATTAGGATCTGTAGCAACTCCCGGATTATCTGCTGATGGAACAGTATATGATACATTTCCGGGGGCTACTCCACCTTGACCTGATTCAGCGACTACAGTTCCGGCTTCATTTTTAATTTGATATTCATTTTCAGTTGAATATGAACCAGCAGTATAACTGGTGGTAATTTCGTCTAAAGCTGCAACTGCAAAAGTATGACTTTCAGGACCAGCACCATTTGCAAGGGTTATATCGTCTAAAACAACAGTACCATTAACAAGTACATCCAACGAACCCCCGTTCCAACCATCACCCCAACTATCGACTAATTCGACTGTATAATTAATTGCAAAGACATTAAAAGACAATAACAAGACAAACAATACAAAGGTAATCTTTTTCATTACTCTCTCCTTTTCTTCTTTTTTTTTCATATATTAATATGATTCTTCAAAATTGTGTTTTTTGTAATACGTGTCAACATTTTTTAGCATATATGGTTTACATTTTAAAGAGAAACACAATG
>JAMOQM010000013.1 GCA_027064005.1 Candidatus Cloacimonadota bacterium
TTATTCATTATTTTTTTATTTTATCATATCCTGGTCAGAACAAATATTTTTATCTATATCAATTTTACTATGCTAATAGAAATTAATTTGAACTTTAAATAAAGATGAATCAGATTCGTAATTGCTAACATCCATTGTATTTTTTGAAAAATCACATTTAGCGCGACTGAAGGAGCAAATATCGGAGGCTCCCTAAAAGTTGTTGATGCAATCTTAGATCAAGGTGTGGTTTAATATGTATTGAAATAAAAAACGACAAAATATTTCGTCGTTTTTTTATTTCGATTCCTGTTGTTTCGGCTACGCTCAACAAACGGATATTTGGACTATGCTTAACAGACGGTGATGGGATCATTGTTCTGTTTGCTTAAACTTTGTTCAACAACCGGAAGTGATCTTGATTGCGGTGCTTTTTACTCAATGTTTGAAACCAAAACCATCGCTAGCCGAGCAAGCCAAAACAATGGTTGACCTAACTTTTCCGGTGGCTGAGCGAAGCCGAAGCAGTGGTTGCTTTAACCTTCCCGGTGGCTGAGCGAAACCGAAGCAGTGGTTGACCTAACCTTCCCGGTGGCTGAGCGAAACCGAAGCAGTGGTTGACCTAACCTTCCCGGTGGCTGAGCGAAGCCGAAGCCCTATTTTTATAATGACTTTCATTCTTGCATTCAGCTAATTTATGCAATTCTTCAGGCATATTATTTATCAAGGCTGCCTTCTTTTTCCGACTCCAACCTTGAACCTGTTTTTCCCTATAAAAAGCTTCATCGATTCTTTGAAATTCTTCAAAGTAAACCAATTTTAAAGGTAACCGCTTTTTAGTAAAATTAGCTCCATTACCAGATTGATGTTGTGACAATCTCAATTCTAAATCTTTTGTACTTCCGGTATAATAACTACCGTCTGCACACTCCAAAATATACATGTAACCTTTACTCATTGCCTCTCTCCTTTCTGATTCGCTTGTTTCGGCTACGCTCAACAACCGAGTGTTTCAATTTCATTCAACAACCGGATGCTTCAGATCCAATCAACAACCAGGTGTTTCAATTCCCAGTTTATTTCGACTACGCTCAACAAACGGGTGTTTGGACTATGCTTAACAAACGGTGGCGGGATCATTGTTCTGTTTGCTTAGACTTTGTTCAACAATCGGCAGAAATCTTAATTGCGGTGCTTTTTGCTCAATGTTTGAAACCAAAACCATCGCTAGCTGAGCAAAGCCAAAACGATGGCTGATCTAACTTTTCCGCTGGCTGAGCGAAGCCGAAGCAGCAGTTGCTTTAACTTTCCCGGTGGCTGAGCGAAGCCGAAGCCCTATTTTTTTAAAGCATCGAATACTATTCCTACTTTCAGATAAAAATACGGGTAAAAATAGTTATTCTTGAATCCTTGGGTCGTAATTGGAAACCAAATTTGAATTCCCGGGGTAATTTCCAAACCTAAATGTTTTCGTTTTGTCTGATTTATATCAATACCGGTTCCGCAAAAAAAGTCTAATCCAAAAAGTCCATCACTATTCACACTTTTAGTTGTCAAATTCCCATAATCATCATACTCATCAACGTAAATGGTATTTTTATATTTCCAAGTCATAAAGTCCAGATTTCCGCCAACATGAAGGTAATTCCCTAAAAAAACATAGGACGAAGTCAGATATTTTCGATGTTCTCCACCAACACTTAATTCAAATATTCCGCCGCTGATAGAATAATTAATATCACTTGTTTGTTGTACCGGAGATTGAGTTAATCCAAAATGAAATAAAATTGCATCATGTTTTTTAGAACTATAAACACCTTTTAAAAAGCTAAAATGACTAAGTCCGTAAAATTCCTTAGAATTTAAAAATCCGGTACCAAATCTAAACGCAACCATTTTTGAGTAAGTTGAGTCAAAAAGTACAATTTTATTTTTCTCCGGATTTGGTTTGGTTATAATTCTAACTTCTGCTTTTTTAAAATTATCATTATTCTTGGAATCGTTACTTTTATGAACATAACCGCTAACTTTGCGATTACCGGAGTATTTATTGGAAGATTTTTTCATTGCGTCTTTCAAATTTGCGGTTCTCTGATTAACAGAACAACTTGTAAGAATAGAAAGTCCTAAAAAAATAATTGGAAGTAACAAAATTTGTCTCATTAGCTCTCCTTAATGCAATTAAATTAAGAAAAAAAAATGGCGGAGACGTAGGGATTTGAACCCTAGATACGTTGCCGCATACACGCTTTCCAAGCGTGCTCCTTAAGCCACTCGGACACATCTCCATTTATAAAAACACGATTGAAAATTAGCTCAATTATGTCAATCTAAAAATATGCATGAATTTCTAATCCGAGATAATTTTCCGCTATTTTATTTGGATAAGAATTACCGTGATATCGCAAAATCAAGTTAGTGTTTTTATTGAATTTATAGTTAAAGTTCATTGACCATTCAAAAATATTTCCGGTTTGTTTTTCATAGAAATAAGCATCTACATCACCTTTTGTATTATTCTTTTTCCATGATAAATCAGAAGACAGCCTATATTTTTTATTAAAATTAATACTTATCTGTTCGCGTGTTTTATATCCTAAAAGAGAATATTTTTTATCGCTATTATTGTAACTTCCATTCTCCCAATTTACTTCAAATGAACTTGTAAATATATAATAATTATAAATTCTTTTGCGATTTTCTATTCTTAAACTGCGATTTTTTATTTCAGATTTATATCTTGAATCTAGATTTTTACTAATTTCATAATAAAGATGATATTCATTATCTCGTTTTTCTCTATACCTCAAATCGGAATCCAAAGAGTTTTCTTCAGAAGTTTGAGAATCAGTATATCTATTATCAAGACTTTTCGAGCGTTTCCCGTGCAAATGTGTGGTTAATTTTCGCTCAATTATTTCGTACCAAAATGATTGTTCAAATATTTGTCTTGAATAAATTGAGTTTTTTTTATTCATCAAACTTTGGGGATCAACCAAATAAATATGCCATTTATCTTTATCTTGAGAATTTTCATTAATTAAAATTATTGATTCCGATTGAATTTTCTTAAGAAACTTATTTTTAGAGAATTGACGCGGTAAAATATTTGCTTTTAAATTCAGATTCAACTCGGTTGTAAGTTCTGATTCTCCTACATTTACCATTTCATAAATATAATCACCATTATCTACCACAACTCCGGTCGAATCGTAAATCCCGACTTCATCACCGACATAAATCAAATGCCTTTCTTTAGGGTAAAATTTAACATTTTTAATAGTATAATTTTCATTGAGAATAATTCCTTCTTTGCATAATCTTTGATTAGAAATTAGTTCTGCAATATCGTAATTTCCGTCCGGATTATCTGACGAATATCCCTTAACTTTTTGATGAGAATAATTCAACTGAAAATCGTTATTAATCCCATTATAAAAAGATTTTGCCGACCAAATGTAGTCACGATAATAGCTTTTCCAAAAATCATCATATTGTAAATTATGATTAGTTTCATAAGAAAAATCAGTATGAAGTTTACTTTCCGTACCTAACGACAATTTAGATTTATTTTTTTCATCGCCACCAATATTTTCATTATTAATTTTTTCTTCATATCTACGTTTTTCATTGTCAAATTGCAAATAAACTGCTCGATATTTATATTTACTCAGAATATTATTATTGAATAAATTATGAGAATATTTATCCGAGTTAAAATTCTTTTGAGAATTATATAAAAAGCTCCAAGATATTTTTGGAACCATATTTTTCTGATTTATATTCAAATAGTTTTCAAATAAATTATCCTTTAAATTCCCTTTAGATTCTTTTTGAGAAAATTTAGTTTTATTATTGATATTATTTTTTTTTAGATACAACTCTGAGCCAAATTTATAATATTCTAATGAATCCAATTTCGTCATTTGGTTTAAAATATAATTCTCCTGAGAATTTTCCAATTGAGAAAAGAGAGCGGTGTTTTTTGAAAAATAATTATAGTATAGTTTTAATTTTGTCGTTAACTTATCCCAATCAGGATTAATTTCCGCACTTGAATATGTTGAAAAACCGTTATTATCTCCATCATCAATTGAAGAAAACAAGTTCTTATCATAATTTGTTAGAAGAACTTCATTATAAAAAGTTAACCCATTTAATTTAGTTTTTAAGGCAAAATCAAAATTCATCTTTTTTTCCGGAAGAGGAAGATTTTTTTTAGGACTCCAACTGCCGTTTCCAAATCCAACATATTCGTATTTACCAATTCCTGTTTGTGTATAGCTTCCGTTACCTTCTCCAACATAAGAAAAATAAATATTGAAATGTCCGTTTTCACCCACATATTCATAATAAATTTGCCCCGATTCGTCAACCATCTGGTCGTAATTACCTGATTCATTTTCAAAAATACCGACACCCCAGGCAGAATTATCTCCGGCAATTGCGAGAGAATCTAAATCATCTTTTGAAAAAACCAAATTCAGAGGATTCATTTTATCATCAATTTGATAGACAAATCCCGAGGAAATTTCAAACATTTTGTTAATTGGAATTCTCAAAGAATACAGATAAATATTTTGTTTATAATTTTCATTGGAATATTGAAAATCGGCTTGAATATGAGAATTATCCGAAATTAAATGTTCGTTTGTAAAAGTAATACTTCCTTCATCATAATCAATAGAATAATCTGTTCCCCGTGATAATTGTATTCCATCCAAATAAATCTCTTCCGAGCCCGCAATAATCTTTATCGCAGAATTAACATCTCGTAATGACAAATAATAAGGACCTTGAACACCATTTTGACCGGAAAAATTAACCGATTTTTTTTTACCTTTGGAAACAGCAATTGCTCCGGAAAGAAAATTTTTATTTGAATATTTTAATTTTAAACCTTCAAATTTAGTTTTATAATTTAAAAGTTCATTATTTGCAATTTTAAAATCTAAATCACCGAATGCAATTTCAAATTTTTTTGTATAAATCTTAATGAAGATTCGATCCAAATTACTCAACTGTTCGGAATTTCCTTCTTCTGATAAAGGAACCGAACTATCGGACAATTGGGCTTCAATATTCAAATTGTCGCTAATTTCTCCATCCAAAGTAAGAAACAAACTTTGATCAATTGCCAAATCTTTATTTCCACCAACAGTTACAGAAATTGATTTGGAACCGGAAATATTGATCACAGAATTATCCTCAGAATTGAAGGAAAATCTTTTATGTAATTTAATTGTCGAAGTATCGGTAATTGTCTGTTCTTTATAAAGGGAAAATTTTTTTAGAACATCATCAGGAATTATTTTATATTGGATCACCATTTTAGAGTCATTTAAAAATAGTGTTTTTATCGTTATTTTCCCATCTTGATAATTAATTTTATAATCCTTATCTTTATGAAGTTTTAACGAATCAATTGTAATAATTTCTGAACCGCCAATTAAAGGAAATTTGGATAATTGATAATCTGTTTTATCTGTTTTATAAAAAAAAATATCTCGTCTGATAATAGGCGAGAATAAATTTATTGATAAAATAGTTGTAACAAAAATTTGAAAAAGTAAAACGAGCAATAATTTGGATACTTTATTCATAGAAAAAGATATTATGTGATATTAATTTACCCTTTTCATAATTAAATTTTGCAGAAAAAAATCTTTCTTGATAAAGAAGGGGAATGAAAATTTTATCCCCCTCCCATAAATCAAGTTCTAAAATTTTGTCATTATCTATCCAATGAAGTACACCTTCGTGTGTTTGAATAAAGTCAAATTCATCTGTTTCAGCAACAAAAGCAAAAACTAACCAATCGTTTTCCCCATCAAATTTTGGGAATGTCAGAACAGCTTTCATTTTTAGATTATAAACATCAAAACCGGATTCCTCTTTTATCTCTCTAAAAGCACAATCTTCAGGTGATTCACCTGCCTCAAATTTACCGCCGACCCCATTCCATTTATTTGCATGCATGTCATTTTTTTTTTTGATTCTATGCATCATAAGAGTTTTGTCTTTATTTCTAACGTAACACAAAGTAGCTTCTATCATTTAGACAACCCGAATTGGTTTCCCTTCAAGCCAAGCTAAAACATTTTCCTTAGCCATAATATTTCTTTCAAAAATTGCTTCTTCGGTTGCATAACCAACATGTGGTGTGAAAATTGTGTTGGAAGTATAAAGTATAGGCAAATCTACCGGTAATGGAGGTTCCATTGAAAATGTATCAACTCCGGCTCCGGCAATTTGTTTCTTCAGCAATGCTTCAGTAAGAGCTATTTCATCAATAATATCACCTCGATCAACGTTAATTAATATTGAGGTTTTCTTCATTAAAGCCAGTTCATTTTTCCCGATCAAATGAAAAGTATCATTATTTAACGGAACATGCAAAGTTACAATATCACAAATTGCGAGAAGATCTTCTAAAGGCAGATATTTTACACCCATTTTTTTTGCTTCTTCTTTTTCTGTTCTGCTAAATGCGTACAATTCACATCCGAAAACAGTAGCAATTTCGGCAACTCTCATTCCAATTTTACCTGTTCCGATAATCCCTATTTTTTTCCCAAATAGCATATTTCCGACAAGTCCATGTTTTGCTTTGGAATTTCTCGTTGCATTGTCGGCATTAATTATATGTCTATACAATCCTAAAATCATTGCGAAAACCAGTTCAGCTACAGAATTAGTGGAATATCCGGTGGCATTGGAAACTAAAATATCGTGGGATTTGCAATATTCCAAATCAATATGATCCAGCCCGGTAAAGGCGACAGAAATCATCTTCAAATTAGGCATTTTAGAAAGCACATCCTCTTTTAAGGGAATATTTGAAGTGATAACGACTTCAGCTTTTTCCAAATATTTTTGTTTCTCATCAGGACGAAGATTATAATCAAAAACCAATTCAGCACCTTTATCTTTGAATTCTTTTTCCCAATTTTTTAATTCGTCATCCATCATTCCCAAATATTGCATCATATAAATAATCATTATTCCTCCATTTTAAAAAGGCTTATTCATCAATTTCGATTCTAATTTTACCACCGTTATGACCTTTTAAATTCTTTGTAAAAGCCCGAATAACTCCCATAAACGTTGTTGCTACAAATGGAATCATTTTAACTTCTTTTTCACCAATAAATAGTTTAATTTTATCAACATTTTCGTATTTTCCATGACTCATAACAAACCTCCTGTTAATAGCCGAATTCTTTTAAAGCATTTGTTTTTTTTCTCCAATTTGCTTTAATTTTAATCCATAAGTTTAATTTAACTCTTTTTTGAACTAAAGAATGAATTTCTTTCTCAGCTTCAATTCTCATCTTTTTTATTTTTTCACCATTTTTACCGATTACAATAATCTTCTGTGTTTTTCTTTCTAACCAAATTGTGGCTTCAATGTCAACTTTATTTCCTAAATCTTTATAATGTTCAACAATGACCGTCGAAGAATAAGGAATTTCATCTCCATAGTTATGAAAAATACGTTCGCGAATTAACTCTTGAACAAAAAATTTCATAGGTAAATCTGACATTTCGTCCAAAGCATAAAATGGGGGATGAAGTGGCAAAAATTGTTCAACTGCAATTAAAATAACTTCTCTGATTTTTTCTTCTTTAGCTGAAAGAGGAATAATTAATTCAAAATTTTCTTTTGATAAGATTTCAATTTTTTCTTTAATCACATCTTGAGTAACCAAATCAATTTTATTTATTATCGCTAATTTTGGCACTTTTATTTTTTTCAGAAATTTAAGAATTTCCAAATCATAATCGGTAGGAAAGTGATTTGCATCTGTAACAAACAATACAATATCGGAATCTTGCAAAGAATTTCTAATATATTCCAGCATTTTTTCATGCAATTCGTACCTTGCCTTCACAAAGCCGGGGGTATCTAAAAAGATAATTTGTTTGTTTTCATCATTCAAAATCCCCTTTACATTTTGTCTTGTTGTCTGAGGTTTAGGTGAAATGATTGATAATTTTTCATTCAATAAAATATTCATTATCGTTGATTTTCCAACATTTGGTTTACCAATAATGCTAACAAATCCGCTTTTAAATTTAGTAATATCCATTTATTTTTTTCCTATTGCGAGAAAGATTTTTTCTAAAAGCATCGTAGCTAAAATTCTCTCTTCTATATTTGTAGATTTTATTTGAAAATCGGTTTCTGTTAACGCATTAAATATTTTTATCAAAGATTTCCTGGTAAAATTTTTTGAATAATTAAGATAGTCCTTTCTAAAATACGGAGTAATTTCTTTTAGATAATTTGCTGAAATTTCCCTATCGGTATGACGTCTAACTCTTAGAGCTTGAATTTTCCAAATAATAATGAAAAATCTGTTTAACATCACGATTATAAAAACCAAAACTTCTTTATTATTAATCATATTTTCCAAAATTTTAAATGACTTAATTTTATCAATTCCACCAATTGCATTTTGGAATTCGAAAATAGAATTTACTCGAGAATTTCCAACACATTTCATTACATCTTCATAAGTTATGTTTTTTCGTTCACCAATAAAGATTAACAATTTATCTAATTCATTACTCGCAATTTGGTAATCGGTCTCAATAATTTGTGAAAACAAAGAAATAGCTCTCCCCTCCATTCTAATGTTCTCGGAGACTAATTCTCTATTTAGCCAAGTTACAATATCACGAGGTGAATAAGGAGCTTTACATTCGATTAAAATCCCCTGTTTTTTGATTTTTTTTGATAAAGCCAAACGCATATCCGGCTTTACAGCAGTTAATACTAAAATAGTGGAATCATTTTGATTTGAACAATAATCGGATAATAATTCTAAATCTGATTTTTTCAATTTATCATAATCCTTTAAAATAACCAAACGATGTTCCGACATAAAGGGAATCATTTCGAGTTGTTCAATAATTTCTTCTCCGGAGGTTTCATTCCCATAAAAAAAAGAAAAATCAAAATCTTCTGTTTCTTTTGTGATTAATGATTTTTTTATATATTTTAAAACTTGTTCTTTCTGAAACTCATCCGCTCCAAATATTAAATATAGTAAAGAAGAAATCTTAGGTTTCTTTCTTAAAAATTCATACGCCAAAATATTAGTTGATTTTTTAATCATAATCCTAAAAGAAGTAAAATAATACTTAAAATTGAAAGTCCCCAACAATAAAAAGCAAAGTATTTCAATTTCTTATTTTGAACCAATTTAATTAAAACCGAAATAACTAATAAGCCTGAAACAAAAGCTGCAATAGCTCCTGCTGAATATGATAAAATTAAATTTTTAGGAAGATCCTGGAAATCTTTAATCTTCAAAACAACAGAACCAAGAATCGCCGGAATTGATAATAAAAATGAAAAGCGAGCTGCTTCTTTACGTTCTAAACCAAAATAAATCCCGGTGGCAATTGTTGTCCCTGAGCGAGAAATTCCCGGTAAAATTGCAAAAGATTGTCCTAAACCAATTCCTATAGATTTCAAGATTCCAACATTGGAACCTGTTAATTTTCCGGTAGTAATTTTGTCAGAAGCAAAAACTATTAAACCGGTCAAAGATAAAAATAAAGCCGAATACATAGGTTTTGAAAATAATGATTCAAAAAAATCTGAAAACATAACACCTATTATACCGGTGAAAAAAGTAGCCACCATTAAATATAAAACAAACATTCGATCTTTTTTCCTATCATCCGTCCAGATGAAAAGTGAAAGTGTGAGATCAACTATTTCTTTTCTGAAATAATATAAAACAGCAATAAGTGAACCAATATGGAGGGCAATCTCAAAAGAAATATCCGGTCTGGTAAAACCCAAAAAATGCTCCGCTAAAACTAGATGCCCTGAACTGCTCACCGGTAAAAACTCTGTTAAACCTTGAATCAGTCCCAAAATAATTGACAATAAAATCTTCATTATAAAATCTCCGGTGTATCTTTTTTCACAATATCTGAAGCTGATACGAGAGTGTATCCCATTTTTTTAGCCTCAACAATAAATCTTTTTAATTGGTTAAGTCTTTTAGAATCAAAACAATGGGTAATTACAATAACTTTATTAACGTTTTTTGCTTTCAATTGTTTTAATTGTGAAACACGTTCTTCCAAAACTTTTTGGCTGGGAGCAGGGTCATCAAGGAAAAGATTCCGTTTCCCTGTCCTCATATTTCTCTTTAAAGCCAATTTATAACCAACAGATGATGCAATTGTAAAGCTATCTATAAAAAATAAATCCTTCTTTTGCAAAACATCTAAAACCGCATTCATTGTAGTTTCGTCAGAAGTTGCTAAACTTCCCATATGATTATTTACTCCGTCTGCTAAATAAATCATTTTAAGAAATTTATTAACCCGATTTTTTATTTCATTTTGAGACAAATCAACAAATATCGCATCATCACCCGGATTATTTCTCGGGTAGCCGATTGGTTCCATTGGTAAATGCAACATTACTTCATGACCTGTTTTATGAGCTTTAAGCATCACTCGATGAGCTTCTTTTAATTCAGGAATTATCGAGAAAGTAACAGCTTTATCCAATCGACAAAATTCATCCAATAATGGACTGTAATATCCACCAAAATCATCTATAATAATACTTAATTGATATTTTTCAGCTGGATATTTCTTCTTATCATAATAAAGTTCAACAACATATTTCTTCTTTTTTGACTTATTTTCTATATACATTATCTGCTTGTTGCCGGCATTATTTTCAAAAGCATCGGTAACTTTTCCTTTTGTTAAGTTAACTTGTCCGGTAATAATCATATTTACAAAATTCAAATCCATAATCGAGGGATTTATAGGAAGATATATATGAGTTCCATCATCTTTAAATTTAGTTTTGATTGAATTTTCAGGAATATTCAGTTTTTTGGCAGCCAGATAAATCGCATTTAAAACTGGGTTTCGCTTTTTCTTTTCTATTTTTGTCGCAATTCCATTTTGCTTATTTTGTTTAGATCCGGATTTATGAATTCGATTACTTAAAACAAAAACAATTACCGCTAAAAATATCGCTAAAAAGATAATTTTAAAAGGAAATTTTTGCTTAGTATTCTTAGATTTCTTCCGTATTTTCTTCTTTGGTTTCTTTACTTTAGGCATCTTACCTCCAAAAATTTGATATCTATTTGTTCGAAGTTTGTGTCAAGTTTTCGCTGATATTTTTTCAAAAAAATAATCCCTCACAAAAAAAATCACAATATCAAACAATTTTATTTCTGACTTCAGTTTAAGTTATAAAATTTAAAGTTAAAAATTCAAGATAATTAATAATCGTAAAATAAATAAAAAAGATTTATCTTCTTAGTAGTTTAGCCAAACCTTTACCTATTGCAGCAACTGTTTTATCGCTATCATCCTTCCAATCATTTATTGTTCTTTGAGTCAGTAAAACAAATTCATGTGATTTTTCTCTTCTACTTTTTTGGGTAATGATATTCGTGAGTTTTTTCATAGAAATCCAAATTGTTTTGTAACGAATATCGTTGGAATTTAACAACCATTCTCGGATATAAGGATAACATTCCGCAGGCTTGCTTCGAGCAACTTGCGTAAGAACGTGAGTAATCTTTTTTTGCACATCAGTAGTTTCATCGTCAATAACTTTCCCGATAAAATCTAAAATATAAAAGGGATCTTTATTGGCAATGTTCTCCATTCCATGAAAAGAAATTGCTCTTTTTTGAGAATCTTCAGATTCTATCCATTTCAACATTTCAACTTTCATCACTTCACTATGTCTTTTCCATAATTCAAAGATAACACTTTCTGTTTCCCACGGAGTTTCTTTGTAAGTTATTTCTAAAATTTTTATAAGTTTTTCCGGAGTTGATATATAACGATTATAAAAATAAAATATGGCAGTCGCTCTGACGCCATAATATTTATGGGTAAGAAATTTCTTCATTGTATAATGCATTTTCTTTTGTTTTGGGTATATTGCTAAAAGCCTTCCAAGCTCCTCGCGAATAAAATAGTTTGGTGTTTTTGCTATTTTTATTAATTGCTTTTCACCAGCTTCTTTGTCCCCATTTTCAATTTTTTCCATCACACTATTTGCAATTTCTTTTAATTCTTTCAAATCTTCACGTTCTAAAATTCCCATTGATTTAAGCATAAATTTCCTTCATTTAATTAGTTTTTATTTTCTTTGCGACTAAAATGTTTTTTTAAAATTATTTATTACCGAATATGTGTCAAGCACAAATTATAAATTTCACTCAAATCTTTTTTATCTTTCAAACACACTTGTCGAAGACAAAATCAATTTGGCCTTACAGTTATTACATTACTCGAAGCTCCATTTGACAGTATTAATTTATATTGATATTCCTTTTTTAAATTAGCTACTTTATCAATCCACATCGAAGTTGAATCCGCAATAATATCGGTTAATTCAAAGAGTTTTCCTTCTTTTGATGAATTAAGACCCCGCTTGTAAATTGAAATTGGAGACCAACTATCAACTTTCCATGACAACTTAACTTTCCCATCATTAACATCAGCTGAAAGTTTTACTGACGATTTGGCTTTTGAATCCATCCTGAAATCATATTTCAAGGACGTAGTTAATGGTTTAAGATTTATATTTTCACTAAAAATCGTTTTATTCAAATATGAAGCTTTTACCGAATATATTCCGTAATCAATATTGGGGAAAAAATAAAATCCGTTAGCATCAGTTGTTGTAGTTTTCATCACATCAAGCAAAGTAACTTCAACATTTTGCATCAATTTATTGTGAAAATTTTTAACTCGCCCGTATAAATTTCCTTTAAGAGTCAAAGTTGGAGAAGGCACATCCACAGGATCGTAAAATACAATATTTCTTAAATCATTATATTTTTCATACTTTGATAGAGATCCGTGAAAGAAAAGAGATTCTCCTGAAAAATCATAATTCTCCGCAATCTGAATTTTCCTAATTATTTTTGAAGTTGGATAAACTCCATTATCTTTCCAAGCTCGTATTCCTAAAACGATTTTCTTATTCAGAGCATAATCGTTCAAATTGTTAATTGTTCTTTTAAATTCTTTGTTAGAAAAATTATAACTCATTGAGAATGCGTAATCCAAATAACCGTTTTTTAACCAAGAAATCCAATCTTGAGAGTAAGAATTTTTTGCATCTTCAGGATTTGCCATTACTGCAGCCGTAACTAAAAGTTTTGGTCGAAAAGATTTTATTTCCATATAAATTCTTTTCATAAAACGACTAACTTGATCTTGTTTCCATTTTGACCAAGAATTACTTGTTTCAAATTCAACTTGAGATTTATACAAATTTCTGGCAATTGGATTATAACCATATTTTCTGTCCGGATATCTAATATAATCAAGCTGGATTCCATCGATATTATAATTCTGAACAATATCCAAAATTACAGATGCAATATAATCTTGAACTTCGGGGATTCCCGGATCAACAAAAGCACCTTCTAAAACATTTATCGGCATTTTATGAAAATTATTATCATAAGTAATCCAATCAGGATGTTCATAATAGAGATGTTTTTTATCAACTGAATCTAATTTTTTAGGAGTTGCGACAAAAGTTGTAACCCACGCAATAACCTTGATTCCCTTTGGATTAGATTTTTCGATAATATATTCCAAAGGATCAAAATTTTGGTTGTTTAAAACATAACAACGCGGTTCATTATTTTTAAATTCATAACTTATGCGATTGGGAACATACATTGCATCGGAACGATAACGCACCTCGGCAATAATCGTATTCATATTTGAATTATAAACATCATCAATCAATTCATCAATTTTTTCTCTGGAATCAATATCCCAAACCGGACACCAAACTGCTCTAAATTCTTCAGCTTTCAATAAGCTAAAAATTACTAATATTAGAACTAGAATATATTTTTTCATAGTATCGTTGACTTATTTTTTTTTGTTACCAAACAATCAAAATTCCCATCTTTGAGAATAATATTAATCTTATCAGAAACATTAACTTGTCCAATTGAATTTACTAATTTTAAGTCTTTCCTCACAATTCCATAACCTCTTTTCAAAGCATTTTCGGGAGAAAATTCCAATAATTTTCCTTCAATATTTCTAAGATTATTATTTTTATCATCTAATTTGTTTTGGCACAATTCTTGTATTTTTCCAAAAAGTTGAATAATATTATCCTTTTCAGCATTAGTTCTTTTTTTTACTTTTTCAGACAAATTTATGATAATTCCATTCGTCAATTCTCCAACATATTCCTTTTTTTTATGAAGTTTAATAGGAAAATTAACCAGTTTTTCCGTATAAAGATTTAATAAATTTTTTAATTCATAAAATTTAACTTCCGGATGAAAAAGATTTAATTTCTTCTCAAGTTTTTGAACATACATTTTTTCAGATTGTAACCTATTTAATAAAATTGAATCAAGCCTGTTTTTTAATTCATCAATATATTGAATAATATCGGTTTTATTTGGAGCTGCTAATTCAGCTGCAGCAGATGGAGTTGGAGCTCTTAAATCGGAAACAAAATCTGAAATTGTAAAATCAATTTCGTGTCCTATCCCTGAAATTATAGGGATATCGGAACTAAATATTTTACGGGCAAGTTGTTCATCATTAAAACAGAATAAATCTTCTTGAGAACCACCACCTCGAGCGATAATAATCAAATCCACCGGATTTTCTTTAAAAAATTCCAATCCTTTGATTATTGATTTCGCTGCTGTTTTACCTTGAACAATTGAAGGATAAACTTTAATCTTGCAGGGAAACCTTCGACTTAAAACATTTTTTATATCTTGAAGAGCTGCTCCCGTTTCTGAAGTTATAATTCCAATTTCTTCAGGAAATCTTGGTATTTTTTTCTTATGAAAAGAATCAAATAAACCTTCTGAATTTAATTTTTCTTTTAGTTCTTCAAACTTCAGTTGCAGTTCACCAATTCCGGAAGGAATCAACTTAGTTACATTTAATTGATAACTGCCACCAACCTCATAAACAGTAATTTTCCCACCACAAATAACCTTATCTCCGTCTTTAGGTTTTACTTTCAAATATTTATTATAGCTTGAGAAAAAAACACATCTGATTGAGCTATAATTATCTTTTAAGGAAAAGTAAATATGCCCGGATGAATGGCGTTTAAAATTGGATATTTGTCCTTCAATAAAAAGTTGTGGAATGTTAGATTCCACAACATTTTTAATATGTCTGTTTATTTCTGAAACGGAAAAAATATTTTCTTTAGAAATCATTTCTATAATTTAGAAAAAGGATTGTCCTCATCACCGAAAGTGGCTTTTTGTTTAGCATACTTTTTCCAGCTGGTATCTTCTTTTCTTCCACCTCTACGGAAAGTTCTCGGGCGTTCTTCTTCAGCATCCAATTTTACGCCGGCAGGTTCAAGAGATATTCTTTTTTTAGAAGGATCGATAGTCATGATTTTAACATCAATTTCTTGACCAACATTTTCGTTACTAAATTCAAGATGAGCTCTTCTTAATTTTGAAGCGGGAATTAAACCGGTTATACCATCCATAATTTTGATGAAAGCACCGAATTCTTCTACGTTTTCAATAACACCTTTTTTAGTATCATTTTCGTTAATATATTCATTAATTTCATCCCAAGGATCAGGTTGTAATGATTTTAAAGATAAGGAAATCTTTCTCTTTTCAGGATCGATTTTAATAATTTGTGCTTCAACCATATCATTAACATTAATAACTTCAGAAGCTCTTGATACAAATCTTCCTCTTGCTAATTCTGAAATTGGAATCAAACCTTCAACACCTGTAGCAATTTCTACAAAAGCTCCAAATTTCATTAATTTGATTACTCTCGCTTTTACAACATCGCCTTCATTAATTTCTTTAATAGCAACGTCAAAAGGATTTTCTTCTGTTTCTCTTAAACTTAAAGAAATTTTGTTTCCGTCAATTTTAAGGATTTTAACATTTACTTCTTGACCGACTTCCAAAACATCAGAAGGTTTTTTGATTCTTGACCAAGAAATTTCTGAAACGTGAACAAGTCCATCAATTCCGCCTAAATCAACAAATGCACCAAAATCAGCTAATCGTGAAATTTTACCTTTAACAATTGTCCCGGCTTCCAAAGTTTCCAAAGCAGCTTTTTGTTTTTCATCTCTTTCTTTTTGAAGAAGACCGCGTCTTGTAACGATAATATTTCTGCCATTGTTAGAATATTCTGAAATTTCAAAATCAAAACTATTCCCGATATAAGTACTTTTGTCGTTGCTAATCCATAAATCCATTTGTGAAAATGGACAAAAAGCTCTTGCACCGAGAACATTTACCGAGAAACCACCTTTAACTTCTCCGGTAACCTTTCCTTGCACGGGAATTTTTTGATTAAAAGCATCTCTAACTGCACTTGTATCAGCATGTTTTCTAGTCAAACTTTTGCAAATTCTTATTTCAGAATCACTGATATTAATGATAAAGCCCTTTAAAGTATCACCTACTTTATAGGGTAAATTCCCTTCTTTGTCTTGATATTCATAAATATCAGCAACAGCGTCATTTTTACCACCCAAAGTTATAAAAATATTTGATGGTGAAATTGAAACGATCTCGCCTTCGACAACATCACCTTTATTAAATTTTTCGCTTTTTTTCAATGAAGCATCAAGCATTTCTGCAAAATTCTCATTGTTTTTTTCTTTAGTCTCTTTAATCTCTTCAACCATAGGTAACTCCTAATTTTTTATCTAGTGTTTAAATAAAAAAAGCTTGCCTTTTGTCCAGTATTATTTATTTTAAAATTCATTGGAGAAAAAAAAATGGCAAAATACGCAGTTATCGACATAGGAACAAACTCAGTTAAACTTAGTATTTTTACAGTTTCAGGTAAAAACTTGCTGTGGGAATGTGATAAAATAAAAATTTCAAGAATTGGTGAAAATGTTTCTAAAACAAACCTTCTCAGTAAATTAGGAATGGAAAGAACAATAAAAGTTTTTGAAGAATGGAAACCGCTTTTTGAAAACGTTGATGAAGTAAAAGCAGTTGGAACTATGGCTTTTCGGATGGCAAAAAATGCCAATATCTTTGCGAAAGATTTAAAACAAAAATTCAATATAAATTTAGAAATTATTTCCGGAAACAAAGAAGCTGAATTATCGTTCAAAGCCATATCTAACAGCTATAATTTTTCAAATTTACCAAATTTGTTAATAGATAGCGGAGGAGCCAGCACCGAGCTTATACTTTTTCAAAATAACAAAATTCTTCAAAAACATAGTTACCAAATCGGTGCTGCATCGCTAACCGAGCAAGCAATTTTACACAATCCAATTCCCAAAAATGAGATAGAATTTGCACAAAAAGTTATTAATAAAGAATTAGAAAAACAGATTTTTACAACCAAAATTAATTCTTTAATTGCAATTGGCGGAACAGCTACATCTCTTAATAATTTGGAAAACAGATTATTGAACAAAAAAACTAATTTTTTGAATAGAAACAATATGGAATATCTGAAAAATATCTTGGTAAATTCTACAATTGACTTCAGAATAAAGGAACTGAAAATTGAAAAAGGTCGAGCCGATATTTTACCGGCAGGATTATTTATTTTGAAAACACTATTGCAAAAATTTCATCAAAATTTAGAAATTAATTATTTGGGTTTAAGGCACGGTTTGGCATTGAATTGGATGGAAAATAAAACAAAATTAAAAAAGATGGATATCTTAAAAAAATAAACTTATTGTTAATAAAAAAGGGCTCAAAAGCCCTTTTAAAATTAAAAAATTATTATTCGGAAATTGCTTTCTTTTGAGCTTGAAATAGTTCTGAAATACCTTCTTTGGCTAAACGAATAAGCTCACTTAATTCGTCAAAATCGAAAGGATTTTTTTCGGCAGTTCCTTGAATTTCTATAAATTGATATTTATCATTCATCACAATATTCATATCTGTATCAGCATTAGAATCTTCTTCATAACACAAATCAAGTACCGGTTTCCCTTCAACAATACCCACGGAAATGGCAGCAACAGAAGTCTTGATAGGACTCTCTTTAATCATTTCTTTTTCCAGCATATATTGTACCGCATCATATAGAGCCACCCACGCACCGGTGATTGACGCAGTTCTCGTTCCACCGTCAGCTTGAATAACATCACAATCAATCAAAATTGAATAGCCGGGGATTTTTGTTAAATCTACGGCAGTTCTCAAAGACCTTCCAATCAATCTTTGTATTTCGGCAGTTCGTCCGCCAACTTTTCCTTTTGTAACTTCGCGTCTCATTCTAGTTTCCGTGCTTCTTGGTAACATCGAATATTCGGCGGTTAACCAGCCCTGAGCCGGTTCAGCTTTTTTTAAAAACGGTGGAATGTTTTTTTCAACGGAAGCAGTGCAAATAACCTTTGTTTTTCCTGTTTCAATTAATACGGAACCTTCGGCATTTTCCAAATAATTTCTGGTAATTTTTGTTGGTCGTTTCATATATTCTCCTTTGTTTTCAGCAAAAAATATCCTGCTTAAAAAATCAACTATTTTTTCTTACACAATCAGATGAGTCCCCGATTTTATTTCCGGGAGGTATTCATTTTTTTGAAAAAATCATTCATTGACACAAAGAAAAATAAGTTAAATTAAGAGGAAAACCTTTTAAATTTTGAAGGGAATTATCTGATCATTATTATGATAATTTTAGAGAAATCGTGTTAAAAACTGTTTTGCTAATTTATATTGATGAGAAGGAAAACAGAAATTGTAAAATGGTGGAGGTGGCGGGATTCGAACCCGCGTCCAAGTAAAAGCCCAATACCATATCTACATGCTTAGACATCTTTTAATCTTATTTATTGGACAGAAGATGTTCAGACCAGCCAATAAACCAGTTTGCGAGTTTCGGAAAAGCACTACAAACATCGTGCTAACCTATCTATCTTTTTTATGACACTCTTTTATTCGTATGGATAGAACACCGAATAAGAGCGTAGTTGCCTAAATTAGGCAGCTAATGCGAAGTTATCTTCAGCAGTTAAATTTAATTTGTTACAATAATTTACGTATAATGTAACCTCAACGACATGCAATGATATCCTGCTACAAACCTGTCGAAACCGTTCACCCCCATAACTTTTAAATGACCTTTTATCACAGAAATTTAAGTTGATTTATTTGTCAAACTAAAAAAGCCCGTCAAATAAATAACGGGCTGTAATTTATATTGATGTTACAGATTATTTAATAAAAAGTGCTTTTCTCACAAATGAATAGTTTTTAGTTTTTAAGCGATACAAATAGACTCCGGATGAAACAATTTTATTATGGTCATTTTCACCGTTCCAAATAATACTATGTTTCCCTTTTTTCATTTCTGTATTTATCAAAGATTTAACTCGTTGTCCTCTAATATTATAGACATCAAGATTTACTGAAGAATCTTTTTGCAGTGTAAAACTAATCGTTGTACCAAAATTCTTCTGACCTTTCCCGGTAAAATAAAACGGGTTAGGAAAATTTTGATTTAATTTATCAAAGAAAACCGGTGGCTGGTAATCTTTATCATAATGCAAACTAATTACATTTGAACTATCACTTTTTCCTTCCGAATAAATACTTTCAACATAATATCGATAATTCATTTCTTCAACATCTTCATCAAAATATGAATTTTCTTTTTGTGATTTAAGAAGTTTGTAAATTCCGGAATTAATTTGCTTAAAAATATTATAATATTGAAAATCATCAAATTGAGCATTATCGTTATTCCAACTAAGTAAAATCCCCAAATCTTTTTCATCGGGATTCATAGAATAATTTAACTCTGTTGCCGGAGGTAAATATTTCAAAGTAAAATTAATATTATTATTTTCAATACCGTCTTCACAAAGGACATTATTCTCTTTTTTAGTTTCATACCCCATACAAGAAGCGGAAAGATTATAGGTTTTTGGTTCTACAATCAATTTGTAAATTCCATTTTCATCAGGAAATGTTTGATTTTCTCCGGCACTAATCAATATTTTTTTATGATCATTATTCCGATTTTGAATATTAACTTTACCGGAAATATAAGACAAAGGGATATGAATATTATCCAAAGTAAGGTCGTCAATATACCAGCCTCTTTTCACAAAAACCGAATTTGATGCCAAATGCCATCTAATTATAACGCTATCCATATTATCTTCATGAACATTAAAAGTTGCTAATTTCCAGCCAAAAGAATTATTTATATAACAGGGTTCATTCATGGCAGAAGTTTCTTCAGCAGAATATCCGTCTTCCGGAAAAATTGTCTTAAATGTTTCACCTCCATCAATAGAAATCTGAACATTTCCCCCGTCACCCCATCCAAAAAAATAGTTTTGATAAAATTGCAGTTTAAAATCTGAAGAAATAAAGATTGGATAAGTTTCTAAATAATAATCGGAATTTATGTTATAATTTCCATTCAAAACAGTACCCCATAATTTATCTCCGGAATGTGCTTCTACTAATGAGGAACTCCCCCATTCCCAGCCACTATTAGAAATCAAATTTCCGTCATCTTCGTCAAAGTGATTTGAATAATTTGAATATTTTACACCCAAATAATAATCCATTTCTACCGGTTCAATATTTTCTCCTGAAGCTAAAATATGGATTATAACACTTTGATATGTTGGACAAGCTGATTTAATTTTTATTTCGACATTTTTTTGAACTGAGGATTGATGCAAAATGTTGTTTATTTCAAATTGAGTCTTTTGAATTTCTACATTTGGATTTGAAGAGCTAATATCAAGATTAATTTCTCCGGTATCTCCTAAAGTAGTATTTTTAAGGGGAATCGTAAGATTAATGGTTTCGCCGGGATCTGCAACTCCATCACCATTTCCTTTTCCATCCCAAACTTGAATTTTATCAAATTTAATTGCTGGTTTGTGAGCAATTATTCGAAATACCAAATCTTTTGAATAAACTTCGGACGTAAGGTTAAGATTAAAGTAAATTTCGTGCAAATCAGGACAATCTTTTGAAACTGTAAAATTAAAATATGTGTCGTTTGCCACAGAAGATTCAGGTAATATTTTAGAATAGTTTGAGTTCTGATTTTTAAAAGTTATATATGGATCATCAGTTTGTAATGAAGCGTTAATATCAGAAATTCCCTGCAATCCTAAATTTCTTATCATGATTCCGAGATTTATGTTTTCTCCTGCTTCTACAAATTCAGAACCATTTTCATCATAAATGCATAAATCTCCCAAAGTGAGAAAAACATCATCAAATGCTTTTGGAATTCCGGAAAATAAAATTGCGGTTTCATCCCCAAGTTGTTTGGCTGCTGTTGGATATTCATTATTAAAAGTATATTCCAAACCTCTTGTTTGAGTTTCATCTTCTATCCCAACCGTGCAATAATTCCCATGCGTAAATACGGAACCGGAATCAATATTTTCAAAATGTTTATATTGAATTTTTATTTTACCGTCTAAAGTTGAAGTGGGATAATAGTTCGGATCGTTTAAAATTATTTCAAAAGTTTCTGTTCCGCCGGCGTAATTTTGTACATTTGACCATTCAATAATAAATTTATTTTGAGATTTAAGATAATAAGTATAAACCTCTCCATTTAACAAATCATCCCAAAAAGCAGCTACCATTGCACCTGGTCCCAGAGGTCCGGGAATTCTCCAATTCCTAAATTGGGCTTGTTCGGTTGGTAAAAAAGATATCCAACCGTTTGAGCAAATACTAATTGAATTATATTCTTTTCCATAAAAGCGAAATGTAAATGGTAAAGCTACCTGTTCAACATCGTCTTCATTTTCTCCATGATCCGTTAAGTTAACCGGTTCTCCTTCATAATCAGATTGATTAGGATCAATTTCTATCCAATCATATTCAGGAACCTCAGCATAATTTATATCTCCTTCATCATAACAAACATAACCGTAATCATCCGGACCTAATGGGTCTTCAACCGTTTTAACACCAACAGGCAATGAATAATCCTCAACTTCTTGATAACCTGAATCATTAAATATGAGCAATTCAATCGGTATTTTTTGACCTGCAACAAGTTGAATTGAAGTCTTGTAAGAAAATTCATTTAAAGAACAATTAGCACTATCTCCCGGAGCAATATCACCAAAATACGCAACTGAATCTTCAACCACAAAATCGTCAGAACCGGAAATTAGTTTCCCG
>JAMOQM010000014.1 GCA_027064005.1 Candidatus Cloacimonadota bacterium
TTTATAAAAAAAAATTATGAGAATTATTAGCAAGGTTTTATTTTTTAATAGTAAATATCTCGTTCATTCTATATTTCTTGGAAAACACAATATTATAAGCGATGGTTTTATACAAAATTAATAAATTTTAATAATTTGTAGAGCTTATTTTGTAACTTTCCTTAAATCGTTAATATTTTATTGAATAACTTTGAAGTTTAATAATGATGTAAAAATCCAACAATTTTATTCTTTACGAATAATCGGAAACAATATAAGATTTGAAAGAAAATTACTTTGTGCTAAACTTCCAAATATTTCCTAATTTTTCATCATTATCAGTAAACGCTTTTACTCTCCAAAAATACGTTGAAGCTGTATCAACAATAGTTTGAAATGAGGATTCTGCGAGCGAATCAATCAAAACAAATTGAGGGGGATTATTTTTATCCAAATATATAGCATATTTTACATTTAAAGAGTCATTAGTTGTACTCCATGATAAGGTTACGGAAGAATCTTGTTCGATTGCAAAATCTTTGGGTTGAGGATTAAAAATAGCGTATCCATATGTTAATTCTGTTCTCCAATAACCTTCATTATCCAAATCGTTTGTACCTCCGTCAGACAATTTAATTCCATAATCATAAACAGAATTATCCAACACAAATTTAGCGGTAAATCCATCTAAGCGAGATTTCATAAAAGTAATTTTGCATAATTTCCCAAAATCCCCAAACGGAATATCGTTTCCCTGCGTAATCCAAAATCCATCTTCATCTTTCTGCGGAACTGTCCAATCTGAAATCAAACCACCTTCCTCCGGATTAACATTCTCAACCAAGTAATTCAAATCCGAGATTATTTTAAATCTTAATTCCGAAACATTTCTAGGAATATGAACAGCATTCAAGTAAAAGCTAATACTATCATTATGAACATTTGCCGTTGAGAAATTCAGAATACCAAATTTATCATCACCGGAAATAAGACTTGGGTCAATTGTATCCGTGATTGGCGAAGTTGCAGTTATATCCTTATATGTCAAAGAAATAGAAACTTGGAATTGTAAAGTTTGAGGTGTAATATAAGATACAACATAATTTCCTCCTAAATCTGAGATAATTTGATCAAATTCATTTTGTAAAAAAGATATTGTACTGTTTTGATAAAACTTACCGCCCGTTTGTTCTGAAATTGAAGCGAGAATAGTTTGATGGTCATCGGAAATATCGCCGATTCCAATATTATAAATTCTCACATTTTTTGCGAGAGCATTTGTTATTAATTCATCTGGAGTTGTCAAACTGCTATTATCATTTCCATCAGATAAAAAAACAATCGAACGAATTGTTTCATATTCAATATCTTCCGAAAATTGTTCCAAACCTAAATTTACCGCATCCCAACAAGTTGAAAAACCACTATAAAATCCCGAATCTATAAATTCATCCAAAGCTGAAATTGCCGAGTCTTTATCTATTGTAAAATTTTGAATAATCGAGAAATTACTTTGATCGTTATTATCGTGAAATTCTATAATTGCAATTCGATGATTGGTTTTCAAAGAATTTATTAAAGATTTAGCCCCGTCAACCATAAATGAAATCCCATCATTATTTTCCATTGAAGCGGAAAAATCCAAGACCAAGACAACATCTATTCCAAAATTATCAAAATTGTGAATCAAAACACTACTTTCATCATTATCCACCGGCTGATCGTTTTCAGTGATATTAATACTGACTTTATTCAAATCACTATTAGGAATTTCAACAGCATGATTATCTTGATCTCGTAGCGAAAACAGATATTGGATTTTATTTGGAACTTGGTTATTCGGTTGAATATTCTCAAAAGTAATCTCTGAAATACTTACAGAATTATTGCTTTTAACCGGCTGTTTCGAGCAACCAAAAATTATGATTATTAAAAATACAGACATTAAAATATTTTTCATTTTATACCTCTTTCGCAAAATATATCAACTTTAATTTTAGTCAAATCAAAATAATTCCAAAACTTATGTTTGAGAAGAAATATTTGTTTCTTTTAAATATTTATTGACTTTTCGGAGCAAAAAAACAAAAATAGATAATCTTATAAAAAGAAGGTAAATATGGAAATTTCACAGCATTTGCTTGCCCATGTCGCAATAATTATTATTTTATCAAAAATCTTTTCAGCCATTTCAGCAAAATTTAGGCAACCGCCTGTAGTCGGAATGCTATTGATTGGATTAATCATCGGTCCCACCGGATTTGATTTGATTAAAACAAATATAATTATTGAATTTTTATCCGAGATCGGAGTTATTCTTCTCTTGTTTGAAGCTGGTTTGGAAACCGACATTAACGGAATGAAAAAATCCGGCAAAAGTGCCATCATAATTTGTTTGAGCGGTGTAATTGTCCCTTTTTTTAGCGGCATCCTTTTAGCCTATTTATTTCATATGCCTTTAAATGAGATTTTAGTAATCGGCGTAATTATGACAGCTACCAGTGTCAGCGTAACTGTTATGACTTTATTAGATATGAAAAAATTCCGTACTGTTGAAGGAATGAATATTATGGGTGCAGCAATTTTAGATGATATTGTCGGAATTATCTTATTAACTTTTATCTTTAGTTTTCTTGGACAGGGTGATAAAAATGCCATGGGCATCATAGGTGATATTGTTCTTTATATTGTAATTGCCGGATTCATCTCTTTCTTTGTCTTAAATAAAGTATTTGAATATTCGCGAAAAACTTCTTCGGAAGACACGGAAGTTTCTATCGGATTAGCTCTTTCATTTTTATATTCTTGGGGAGCAAAAATTAGCGGAATGGCTGCAATCACCGGTTCATATTTTGCCGGATTAGCAATTGGACAAACCAAATCCAAAAATAAAGTAGATCAAGGAATAAAATCAATTGGTCAATCATTATTTGTACCAATTTTTTTCATCAATATTGGACTTACAACCAATCTAAGAAGTGGAAATTTTAATCTTGTTTTTGCAATAATATTTGTACTTGTGGCAATGCTGAGTAAAATTATCGGAGGAAGTTTTGGAGCAAAAATCAGTGGATTTAGTTTAAGAAGAAGTTTCTCAATTGGAGTTGGATTAGTCCCTCGTGGAGAAGTTGCTTTAGTTGTCGCAAATATGGCAATCTCAAAAAATATAATAGGTGATAATGTTTTTGGAGCTGTAGTTTTAATGGTTATGGTTACCGCAATTGCAACTCCGATGATGCTAAAAATGGCTTTTAAAAAATAGGAGTAAATGATGCTATCCATATATATTAAAGATGTTAGAAACAAAATAACCAAACCTTTAATACTTTCAGAAAAAACTAACTTTGAAGAAGTTGCCGAACTTTTTCTTGTAAATAATACAAATCGAACTGCTTATATTGTTAATAAAGAAAATAAACTTATCGGATATCTCACATTAAAAAAATTAGTTAAACGATTATTAATTGACGTACTTGATTCAGACTTTTACATCAGAAACGGTTATGAAAATTATTATTCGCTATCAAAATTTGGCACGGCAAAAACTGTCGGTGAGCTGATGGAAACAGATCCAATCAGTATAATGGATAACGACCAGTTAGGTATTGCTGTAAAAATTATGTATAAGTTTGATATTCAAGAATTACCTGTTGTTAATGAAAATAAGGAAGTTATTGGAGACCTTAATATTTTAGAGATAGTTTTAGGTTGGAAACAAAAGGAGGTTATAAAATGAATGTGTTGCAAAATTTAATCAACCGAGATCTAATAATTACAGATTGTAAAATTAAAGATAAAAAGGATGTAATCTCTAAAATTAGCGAAATATCTTTTTCAAAAGGTTATATCAGAAACAAACAGTTTTTTTTGAAAGAAATCCTCGATCGAGAAAACGAAATCTCTACGGAAATTTCACAGGGAATCGGGATGCCACATATCAAAAGTGACAATATTACAAAAAATTTTATGGCTATTATTATTTCTAAAAAAGGTATTAATTATGGGGGCTTTCACCATAAAGTTAATATAATGTTTTGTGTTGGAGTGAATAAAGATAATAAAGCATATTTGAATATCATTGCCAAAATTGCCAGATTTCTAAGTAAAGAAAATGTGAAAAAATCCCTTCTCAATGCTGATGTTCCCGATGATGTGATAAAACTAATCACAGATTTTGAGAAAGTTGAGATTAACATTGATAAAATTAAAAAGCAAAAATATCTCGCTACAATTATCATAAACAATGTAGATAATTTTGATAAAGTTATGGAATTATCTATTGAAATTGGTTTGAAAAATCCCACGATTATTGATTCTATTTACGGAATTAGAAAGATGTTTTTCAATATCCCATTTTTGAGCAGTTTCCTTTTATCCGGTAACAAAAATACATCTTCCAAAATTCTGGTTGGAGTAACCGAAGACAAAGAATATGCCCGAATATTAGCAGGAAATCTTAAAAACGAAGGGATAGATTTAGAAAAAGAAGGACAAGGTATAATTCTTTTACAAAAACTTGAAGATATGATTGGTGGAAATGACGAGGTAATTGACATTTAAAAATAAGTTTTAATATCTTTTTAGAAAAGCAGAAACAATCTGAATACTTGCCATAATCTCTGATTCAGTAGATTTCAAGATTTTAATGTATTCCAATATTTTATGAATTGGAAATAAAAAGGTAAACCATATTACATCAGGATTATGGATTTAGACTCATAAATACCAAACAAATCTTGACAGCTATTTATCTAAAATTTCCCTAAATTTCGGAGGTAAAATGGAATATTTTAAAGTTAAAGGTAACACAAAACTTTCCGGAGTTTTTGAACCGAAAGGCAATAAAAATGCTGCGTTACCATTAATTGCAGCAACGTTGTTGACCGATAAAGAAGTTATTTTGAATAATTTGCCGGACATTGAAGATGTTAAAATAATGCTCAAAATAATAGAAAAACTTGGTGCGGAAGTTACTAAATTAAATAAGAATAAAGTGAAAATAAAAGCAAATAAAATAAAAGAAATCAAAATTGACCCGGAATTAGGAAGTTTAATCAGAACCTCAATTTTACTTGCCGGTCCTCTTTTGGCCAGATGCGGGGAAGTAATTCTAAGTAAACCCGGCGGAGATGGAATCGGAAGAAGAAGACTGGATACGCATTTTCTAGTATTTCAGCTTTTAGGAGCGACTGTTGAGTTTAATAATGAAATTCACTTGAAAACCAATAAATTACAAGGTAAATATTTATTTTTAGATGAAGCTTCCGTTACAGCAACTGAAAATGCAATTATGGCTTCGGTTTTAGCAGAGGGAGAAACAACTATTTATAATGCTGCTTGCGAACCTCACATCCAAGATTTGTGCAATTTTCTAAATTCACTTGGAGCAAATATAAAAGGAATTGAAACAAATAAATTGGTTATTGAAGGAGTAAAATCTTTGAAAGGCGGTAAATGGTCGGTTATCAGTGATCACATTGAGGTTGGTTCAATGATAGGATTGGCAGCGATAACCCACTCTGAGTTAACGATTACCGGAACAATTCCTCAACACTATATCAATATTAAGAAATATTATAATAAACTCGGCGTGGATTTTGCTATAAACGAAAACTCTCTATTTATTCCTGCCGAACAAAAATTAATCGCCGAAAGCGATTTTGACGGAGCTCATTCAACTTTATCAGATTCAATTTGGCCGGGATTTCCTTCCGACTTAACATCTATTGCATTGGTTATGGCTACTCAAATTAAAGGCACAACTTTGATTTTTGAAAAGATGTTTGAATCCAGATTATTTTTCACAGACAAATTAATTGGATTAGGTGCTAAAATAATCCTCTGCGATCCGCATCGAGCAGTTGTTACAGGACCGTCTAAGTTATATTCCGGAAAAATTACTTCACCCGATATCAGAGCAGGAATGGCAATGTTAATTTCTGCTTTAGTTGCTGAAGGAGAATCATCCATTTACAATATTAGGCAGATTGACCGAGGTTATGAAAGAATTGATGAAAGATTAAATGCTTTGGGAGCAGATATTCAAAGAGTAAAAATAGATTAAAAAAAAGAGACGTTTTAACGTCTCTTTTAAATTGTTAGCTCAATAAATCAAGGACTTTATTAGCGTTTGAAATAAATGCTTTCAAATCTTTACCTGTAAACTTCTTTTGCTCCAACAGAGACAAATCATGAACATATTCAGTAAGTAATTTTGCTTTATCTTTCTCACCTTTTTTATCCAACGCAATAATATTCTTAATCGTTTTGTTATTCGGATTTATCATCAAAGTATGATTTTTAAGCATATCCATATCGTTACTATTTCCGATCATATTCATTTCTTGGAATCTTCTCATTTGTTCATTGAATACAATCATGGCAGGAATATCAGTTGTTTTGAGTTTTTTTATTTCAATAGTAATATCTTTATTATCTAAAATTGCGGCAAATTCTTCTTTAAGTTTCTCGTTTTCAGCTTTTACTTCTTCATTATCTTCATCTTTTTTATCAACAAGATTTTCATTAACTTCCGAGTCAATTCTAATGAAAGAAATTTTTTCGCCCTTCATTTCCAAATGTTGGAAAATATGTGTATCTATCAAATTATTTGCGTAAATTACTTCAATACCTTGTTCTTTCATTAATTCAATATAACTAACTTGGGTATCTTCACTTGGAGCATAATAGATTTTTTTGATTTCTTCTTCGGATTTATTTCTTTCCAAATATTCTTGGATAGTTACATAATCACCGGCTGTAGTTTTAAAAATCAAGAAATCTTTAATCGCTTCAGAAAATTTTTCATCGGTTAAGACACCGTATTTGATGAAATTACTAATGTCTTCCCAGAATCCTTCATATTTTTTTCTATCTTCTTTGAAAATTTCTTTCAAACTGTCAGCAACTTTTTTAACAATATATTGAGATATTTTTTTTACTTGTTTATCATTTTGCAAAAAGCTTCTTGAAACGTTTAAAGGAATTTCAGGAATATCAATACCACCTCTTAAAAGGAGTAAGAATTCAGGCACAATTTCTTTAAGATTATCAGCTACGAAAACGTTATTACAGAATAATTTAACTTCACCTTTATTAATATCAATTTGATTATTAATTTTGGGAAAATATAAAATACCTTTTAACATAAATGGAAATTCGACATTCAAATGAATTTGAAATAACGGATCTTGATAATCATGAAAAATTTTCTTGTAAAATTCTTTATATTCTTCATCGGTAACATCTTTAGGTTTTCTATTCCATAAAGCTTCTTTTTGATTTATAACATCTTTGCCAACCTTAATATCAAACGGCATAAAATTAGAATATTTTTCAATCAGTTCTTTTATCTTATGTTCTTCTGCATATTCATGAGCTTCTTCTTTTAAGAAAATAGTTACAGTTGTCCCAACTTTTTTTCGAGAACCTTTTCCCATATCATATTCACGACTTCCATCACATTCCCAATAAGCAGGTTCAGCACCTTCTTTATATGAAAGTGAATCGATTGTAACCTTATCAGCAACCATATAACTGGAATAAAATCCTAATCCGAAATGACCGATTATATTGGATTGTTTATCTTTGAATTTTTCAACAAAATCTTCTGCACTTGAAAAAGCGATTTGATTTATATATTTTTCGATTTCTTCTTCAGTCATTCCAATTCCATAATCAATAACCTGCACAGTTTTTTTCTTGGAATCGAGTTTTACTTCTACATATAAATCATCATCTTTAACATTTTCATCAACTAATTTTCTTTTTTCTAAAGCATCTACTGAGTTTGAGATAAGTTCTCTTAAAAATATGTCATGTTCAGAATAAAGCCATTTTTTTATTATTGGAAAAATATTTTCGGAATGAATTGATAATTCACCGTGTTTTTCTTTTTTAATTCCCATTTTATTACACTCCTTCATTTTTTTGAACAATATAATTTGAGAAGGATTAGTTGTCAAACGAAAAATTAGCAGTCAGGCATTTTAATTGCTATTTTTATTAAATATGAATTTCCCTTATTTGATTAATTTATTGCAAAGATCAGCAATCGGACAAATTTCGCATTTTGGATTTCTTGGAAAACAAAGATGTTGCCCAAATGATACAAAAATAGAATTCACCACTAACCAATGTTTTTTAGGTAATTTTTTCCTTAACGCCATTTCCGTTTCAAAGGGATTTTTAGTTGTAACATATCCGATTCGATTCATTATGCGATTTACATGCACATCAACACAAATTGCCGGAATATTAAAGGCAATAACCAAAACTAAGTTGGCAGTTTTTCTTCCGACTCCGGGGAGAGTAATGAGTTCATCGATGGTTTTTGGTATTTCACCGTTAAATTTTTCATCCAGAACCTCCGGTAATTTTTTTAAATATTTTGCTTTCTGATGATAAAACCCAACTCCGTAAATCAATTCTTCAATTTCAGGAATCGACAAGTCATAAAAATCTTTATAAGTATCAACTCGGTCAAATAATTTGTAAACGGCTTTGGCAGTATTTTCGTCGCGAGTTCTGGCACTTAATATTGTAGCGACCAACACCCGAAAAGGATCTTTTGTTTGAGCTTCGATTAAATCAACAATTGGTACTTTATTTTTTTTAAATTCTTCCGATAATCTTTCAATAATTAAATCAATATTAATTTTCATCTTCATCCCGATTAATATCCAGCATCATGGTATTATCTGAATATTTCACAAACTCTACGTCTTTTATATTTTGGAATTTTTCTAAAATCTTAACAATTCGAGCCAAAGCTTCGTCCATTTTTTTAAAATATTTATTGTTTTGAACTAAAATATCGTTAGGGATTTTATATTTTAATAGGTCTAAATTTCCTTGCAAAATCATCAAAGGCTGATTTAATTCATGATTAGCGGCAACAATTGTGGCAAGAACAGTATTGGATTTTTCGATAGCGATAATTTCTTTTTGCGCTTCATTAAATTTGCGATTTGTTTCTTCGAGTTGATTAATTACTACTTTGAGTTTATTAATCATATCTTCTTTAGCTTTTTTTGCATTAAGCTCGGCAGAAATATCTATAAAGAATAGAACATATCCTTTAGTGTTATTGAGCATCAATTCGGTTTGTTCAAGATACAATAAAATTGGAATTTCCGTGGTATTGTGCCTTACCAACAAAATTTCTTCTTTAAATTTTCCTTCTTGTTTGAATTTTCCGATAACATCATCAATTCTAATATATTTTTTGGTTTTAATATTTTTTAAGATAATCATATCCCCAACATGTTTTTTCAAAATATCTTTTTTTGACCAAAGCGTTAAATCAACACCGACTTGATTTATATATGTAACAAATCGATTATTATTTATGGCGATGATTCCTTCATTAAGATTTTCAAGTATATTAATATATGATTCTTTTTGTTTGGTAATTAATTCTTCATTTAACTTTTTTTCAATTGAGATTTGAGCTATTGTAATCAATGAATATTTTGTAAAAGGTTTTTCAATAAATCCAAAGGCAGAGCTTTTTTGAACACGTTTAGCCATTTCTTCATTAGCAACAGAGGTTAAAAATACTATTGGTATCCCAAATTTATCATAAATAAAATTTGCAGCATCAATACCATCCATATCTCCTTCAAGAACGATATCCATAAAAATAAGATTCGGTTTAAGAATTTTTATTTTATTTATAGCATCTCTGGCATTTGCAGAAGCTCCAACCATTTCATAGCCAAAAGGTTCTATAAAATTCTTTATCAATCGGGGAATCATCGGATCATCATCAACAACATATATTTTACTATGCATTATTTCCCCTCTATTTCTTTTTTTAACGAGCTAATTAAATTTAGAGCGTCTAAAGGCGTCATTGTATTAATATCAGCATCCTTAATTTGGTCAATTACATTTTGATAATCATCATTTTGTTCGAAAACAGAATCGAAAATATCCAATTGAAAAGAATATTTATCGTTTTCTTTTTTCATTTTATTTGATAAACCTTGAGGAGACAATTCTGATTCTTCCAGATTTTTCAAAATTTTCTTTGCTCTGGAAATTACAGATTTAGGAATACCGGCTAAACGTGCAACTTGAATACCATAACTTTGGTCAGCTCCACCGCGTTCAACTTTTCTAAGAAAAATCATTTCATCATTAATTTCTTTCACCAAAATATTATAATTTTTTAATCCGGACAACAAATTTTCCAATTCGGTTAATTCATGATAATGGGTCGCAAAAAGTGTTTTGGAATTAATCCGTATATTATTATGAATATATTCTACAATTGCCCAAGCTAAACTTAAACCGTCAAAAGTACTGGTTCCTCTTCCAATTTCATCTAATAAAATTAATGAATCCGGAGTTGCCGAATTAAGAATATTTGCTGTCTCTAACATCTCAACTAAAAAAGTACTTTGCCCCATTGCCAAATTATCAGAAGCTCCAACCCGAGTAAAAACCTTATCGAAAATTGGCAGCGTGGCTTTTGAAGCAGCAATAAAAGAGCCGATTTGAGCAAGAATAATGTTTAAACCAACTTGACGAAGATAAGTCGATTTCCCGGCCATATTCGGTCCGGTAATTAAACCGATTCGATTATCAGAATGATTTAATTGGATATTATTGGGAATGTAAACTTCATTTTTAATAATCTTTTCGACAACCGGATGACGACAATCCACAATATCTAAAATGCCATCCATATTAAATTTCGGTTTTACGTAGGAATTATTATAAGCTAAAAATGCTAATGCCGACAGAACATCAATTTCCGAAATAACATCTATATATTTTTGCATCCATTCAATACGTTCAAAAAGATATTCTCGCATTTCGAGAAAAATTTCATATTCGAGTTGTTTAATTCTTTCTTCAGCACCCAAAACCTTTGATTCAAATTCTTTTAATTCAGGCGAGATAAACCGTTCGGCGTTAACCAAGGTTTGCTTTCTAATGTAAGTTTCCGGAACTTTATCTTTGTGTATTTTTGTAATTTCAATAAAATATCCAAAAACTTTGTTGAATTTAATTTTCAGAGTAGGAATACCGGTTTTCTCTTTTTCCTCAGCCTCAAGTTTAGCAATCCAACCTTTTCCTTCTTTGGAAATTTTTTTCAACTCATCTAATTCATCATAAAATCCATTAGAAATCATATTTCCTTCTGTAATTATATTTGAAGGATTTTCGATAATTCTATTTTCGATATAATCAACCAATTCCGTATAATTTTCGATTTTATCATCAAAATGTTTTAACAGATTGGAATCAAATTCAGCCAAAATATTTTTTATTTTCGGTGCAGTTGCTAAATATGATGACAAGGTTAACATTTCGCGAGGATTAATTCTTTTACTCCCGACTTTGCTAATAATCCTGCTTAAATCGCCAACTTCAGTCAAAATATTTCTCAAATCGATTGTTAGGAAATTTTTATCAAAAAACACTTCCACTAAGTTCTGTCGCCACATAATCTCGTCAATCTTCAATAATGGATGAGAAAGCCAAACATTAAGTAATCTTGAGCCCATTGGTGTTTTTGTTTGATCAATAATAGAAATCAAACTGCCGAATTTCGATCCATATCTCATTGATCTGAACAATTCCAGATTACGAATAGTTGTTTCATCCAATTGCATATAATTACTAATATTATAGTATCTTAACGAGTTAATATGGCGCAATTCCGAATGCTTTAAATCTTTAATATATGCCAACGCCAAACCGGCGGCGGCAGCTCCAATTGGTTTTGATTTTCCTCCGAGACCTTCTAAAGATTCTATAGAAAAATGTTCTTGTAAAATTCTTTTTGCCTCTTTTAAATCGAATGACCACGAATCAAACAAAGTAATCGGAAAAGTCTTTTCGAACGGCATTTCTTTAATCATTTCAATAACTTTGTCACTATCAGAAACAATTTCAGCCGGATTGACTCTTTGAATTTCGTTAAACAATTCTTCTTTGATTAATTCCGTAAAATAAAAATCGCCTGTTGAAACATCCAAATAAGAAAATCCGTATTTTTTTGATTTTTCTGTATGAAAGATTGCCAACAAAAAATTATGCCCTTCGGTATCAATTAATTTCCCTTCCAAAATTGATCCGGGTGTAATAATATCGACAATTTCTCTTTTTACCAGTCCTTTAGCCAGTTTAGGATCCTCAACTTGATCGCAAATAACAACTTTCAATCCCGCTTTTACCAGTTTCTCCAAATAAGAATTCAAGGCGTGATGAGGAAATCCTGCTAAAGGTATTGGATTATCGGCATTTCTATTTCTTGAAGTTAAAGTTATACCTAAAATTTTCGAAGCAACTTTGGCATCTTCAAAGAAAGTTTCATAAAAATCCCCCATTCTAAAAAGAAGGAGTTTATCTTTATGCATATTTTTAATTTCTAAAAATTGTCTTAACATTGGGGTTATTTTCATCTGTTTCTCACAATTTATAAATATAAGCTTTTATTTTGTTTTGTTTTAATTTTTTGGTAATTTCAAGAGCATTTTTTTTAGAATTAAATGGACCTAAACTAACGGTTAGCAATTCTTTTTTCCCGTATTTTTTAGTTTTTATTGAAGATTTAATTCCTAATTTCAGGATTTTCTTCTTTTGAAGTTCTGCATATTTTTTATTCGAATATGCCCCGGCTTGGATATAATACTTTCCTTTGATAAAAAATTCGGAACCGGATTTTCCACTCTTTTTTTGAGATTTCTGATTTTCTTTTTTAGAAGCAACAATAGAAGAATCGACGATGTCTTTAGGATTTGGCGATTCCATAATCTTTTTCTTATCACTTTTAGACAATCTATTTTCTGTTTTCAAAAAAAACGGAGAATAGGAATAATTGTTTACGATAATTGAATATTGATCCAACGCTGATAAATTGTCTCCTTTTAATTCATAGCAAAGTCCGAGTTGATAAGTTATTTCAGGGATAAAATGAATATCAAAAACATTTTTTTTGATGAATTTGAAGGTATTTATCGCTTTATCGTAAAATTTTAAATTCTGATAAGAATTTGCAATTATTAGATAACATTGATCTTTTTTAGCTGATTTTTCTGCAAAAGCGATATACTTTTGAGCATAGATAATTGCCTTCCGCCATTGTGAATCTTTAAAAAACGATATAGCCAGCCAATAATTTTTTTTTGAGCTAAAATCCTTACTTAATCGAGAAAACTCTTTGATTGATTTTTTATAATCACGTTTAAGAAAATATTTTTTACCTTCCAATAGAATCGCTTTTTGCCCAAAATTAGTTTTTTGGTAAATTGTAGAAAGCTTTTGATAATTGGCATTTGTATTGTTCAAAATATCAGAATAATACAATTTTGCAGCAACTTCGGATTTATTAAAAACCTTAATGGTATCCAGACAAGTTTGCAATTTCCCTAAATTCCCGGATTGATAATAATCATTCATTACTTTGATTTTATTAAATGCAAAAATCGTATTAATATTCAGCAAGACTAATCCAAAAATTAAAGCTTTTCTCATTTAAATTTTCTTCCTTAAAAGACAATGTTCTTTCACCGGATTTTCCAATCTTAATCGTATAATTGTATTTGGTTTAGTAAATTCAATTAGATTACCTTCTCTATCGTATATTTGTGAAATTGTTACCGTAAAATCATCTTCAATATCAGGAAAAATAAAATCAACATCATCGCCAATGGAAAATTTGGCTTTAATATCAACTTCGATAAATTCATTATCTATATTAATTACTTCACCTAAATATTGATAATTGCGTTCATATGCCGAAGTTTCATAATGTTGAGTGTCGTTAGAATCAAATCCATCTGCAAATCCGGAAGTATAAACTCTATGGCTAACTTTACTTAATTCTTCCTTATAATAGGGATTTAATGACTTATTTTCTTCTAAAAGCTCCAACCCTTTTTTATAAATTCTGGTAACATTTGCCACATAATACGGACTTTTCATTCTGCCTTCAATTTTAATGCTGTCCAATCCCGCATCTTTAATCTGTTGTAAATAATCATACAGGCACAAATCTTTGGAATTCAAAATAAATGTTCCGTTTTCATCTTCTTCAATTGGGAAATATTGTCCCGGACGCGTTTCTTCGGTTAAAGCATATTTCCAGCGACAAGGTTGTGTACACAATCCTTGATTTGCACTGCGATTATTAAAAAATGCCGATAACAAACATCTGCCGGAATAAGCAATACACATTGCACCATGCACAAACATTTCCAACTCTAAATCAGGAATTTTTTCTTTGATTTCACTAATTTCTTTAATTGATAATTCACGGGCCAAAATTACGCGTTTAGCACCGGCTTTATACCAAAACTCGGCACTTTTATACGAAGTTACATTTGCTTGAGTACTGACATGAACATCAACATCAGGAGCAAATTCTTTGGCAACTAAAAACAATCCGACATCAGAAATAATAAGAGCATCTACCTGAATAGAATTAAGAAATGCCATATATTTTTCAATCTTCTCGATTTGAACATTCTTTGCGTAAATATTGACTGTAATGTAGATTTTTTTACCTAAATTATGACAATATTCCGTGGCTTTTTTCAATTCATCTTCGGAAAAATTATCGGCTTTTGCTCTCAAACCAAAAGATTTCCCTGCAGCATAAACAGCGTCAGCCCCATAATTCAGGGCAAATTTTAGCTTAGTAAAATTACCTGCCGGAGAAAGTATTTCCATTATTTACTCATAGAATCCAATAATTCGGTGTTATCTTTTGTTTGTTGAACTCGTTTTCTCAACATTTCAATACCTTGAACAGGACTGATTGTTTTCAAATATTTTCTTAGAACAAACATTCTATTTGTTTGAGCTTCACTCATTAACAATTCTTCTCGTCTCGTTCCTGAACGAATTAAATCTATGGCAGGGTACAATCTTAAATCACTAATTGACCTATCCAAAACTAATTCCATATTACCGGTACCTTTAAATTCTTCAAAAATAACTTGATCCATTCTACTGCCGGTTTCAACCAAAGCAGTTGCTAAAATTGTTAAACTACCGGATTCTTTTTCCAAAGTATTTCTGGCAGCACCAAAGAATTTTTTCGGTCGATGTAAAGCGTTTGAATCAATACCACCGGAAAGAATTTTACCACTGGACGGTGAAACATTATTATAAGCTCTGGCAAGTCTGGTAATTGAATCAAGCATTATCACAACATCATGTCCTAATTCTACCATTCTCTTAGCCTTTTGGATAACCATTTCAGCCACGTGAATATGCTTTTTAGAAGTCTCATCAAAAGTAGAACTTACAACTTCAGAATTTATAGGAAGAATCATTCTTTTCATCTCGGTTACTTCTTCAGGGCGTTCATCAACAAGTAAAACAATGAGATAAACTTCCGGATGATTTTCCAAAATCGAGTTGGCAATATTTTGCATTAAAACGGTTTTACCGGTTCTCGGAGCAGCAACAATAAGTCCTCTTTGACCTTTACCGATTGGAGTAAATAAATCTACTATTCGAGTTGAAATTGTATCTTTACCTTTCATTGGTTTTGATTCTAATTTGAGACGTTCTTCAGGATAATAAGGGGTAAGTTTTGCAAACGGTTTAACTTCTTTTGCTTTTTCAGGATCAATAAAATTAATCGCATCTACTCTTAATAAAGCGTAATATTTTTCACCTTCTTTAGGAGAACGAACAGGACCGGAAATAATATGTCCTTTTTTTAATTCAAATCTTCTAATTTGGCTTAGTGATACGTAAACATCATTTGGACCCGGATTGTAACTATTTTCTTCAAATCTTAAAAATCCGTATCCATCGTCCATCATTTCCAAACAACCGGTTACAAAGGACAATCCTTCTTGAGTTGCCATATCTTCAAATATTTTTAAAATTGTGGATTGTTTATCCAAATCTTCATAATCTTCTATTTCCATTTCTTTTGCTATTTTCTTTAATTCAATAATGTCTTTATCAAATAACGTACTTTTATCTATCATATAATCTCCTATATTTTACTAATTTTCTTTTTTTATTTTTTTGATATTTTTTCTTTTTACTTTTTACTTTTTACTTTTTACTTTTTACTTTTTACTTTTTCTTCTTTTACCATGAGTAGGAATTGATTCTACCAAAGAAAGGGTATCACCTTCAGCTATCCCATCGACAATTTCCACATTTTGAAAATCATTAATGCCTGTTTTCACGATAATTGGTTTTGAAATTTTATTGTTTTTTAATTTATAGACGATATCATTATTGGATTTATCCGAAAAAATACTTCTAATCGGAACAACCAAAATACCGGTTTTTGTTTTACCGTTAATTGTGATATTAGCAGTCATTCCGGGTTTAAGATTTTTTGTCGAATCTTCGATTTTGATTTCAACAGGGAATACTTTGATATTATTTTCTAATTTTGCTGATTCTGCGACTTTTGTAATTACACCATTATACAAATCGAGCGGATAAGCATCAACTTTAATTTCGACTTTTTGATTTTTATGTATTTTAGAAATATCAATTTCGTTTATTGAAGATTTAACAATCATATTTTTCAAATCGGCAACTTGAGCAACAACAGTTCCTTCAGAATAGGAATTGGAAGAAGCGGTAACCATTTCGCCTTCCTCGAGAAGAAGTTTAATAATTGTCCCGGTGGCAGAAGATCTGATTTCCGAAACGTTATTTTTTATTTCTATGTCTTTAACCAATTCAAATTGAGCTAAAGCGGAATTATAATTAATTTGAGATTCGGTTAATCTGTCTTGAGCATCTGTAAAATCATCTTCAGAAATATATTTGGAATTATAAAGCTTAAGTTTATCATTATAATTCTTCTTTGATTTTCTCAAATTGATTTTTGCCAATTTTAAATTATCCTTAATTTTATTGATTTGATTTGCTTGATTGAAATCCGGTTCAACTTTTGCTAAAATATCACCTTGTTGAATAAAATCCCCTTCTTCAACAAGAAGTTTAGTGATTTTACCTGAAATTTTAGATTTGACTTTAACAACTTTAATTGGTAATATTTCACCTGTTTCTTCTAAAGTAATTGCAATCTTTCCCTTTTTGACAACAATATGAGGAATATTTTTCTTACCTTTTTCATCTTTAGAATTTTTCATTTTAGTACTGCAACTGCTTAAGATAAAAGCAATTATTACCATCCCGAAAATAAACGTTTTTTTCATAGAATCTCCTGATTACCCTTTATTCAATATTTTTAAAGAAAGTAATTTTTCAATATTAATTTGTGATTTTATTAATTGATATTGTATTTTTTTTTCGTCTAATTTTGCTCTCAACAGAGTATTTTTTGCTTTTTCAAAATCAATTTGATTTATCATTCCGGCTTCATATTTTACAGCAGCTTGAGTATAATTTTTTTGTGCTAAATTCAATTTCTTTTTATAAAGACGATAAGTTTGCGTTAAATTCTCCAAATCTCTTTTTTGCTCCCGATAATTCCGCTTCAAGTCTCTTTTAGCTTTATTAAAAGCAATTGTATTTGAACGTAAATTTCTTTTAAATATTTTGTAATTTTCTCCATGTTTTAGAATATTCCATAATGAATAGGAAATGTTACAGCTGAGACTGTGAGAATGTGAATTTTCAAAATCGGTGTTAAAATCCAAGATGTTTCCATCCTCTTTAAAATCCGAATTAGAAATATTTGTTGAATATGAAAATGTTAGATCAGGAAGAAAAGAAAGTTTTTGACTTGTTTTAGAAATTTTTAAAGAAACTAAATTCAGGCTATCTCGCACAATATCGTTGTTATATGAAAATTCAGGGATTTTAGGATCAATATACTTTGAAAAATCTGTCTCGGAAATTTGAAATTCTGCATCGTCAATTTTCACATAGTTTTTCAAATCTTCCAAAGAATTTTTTAATGAATTTTCAGCATCTTTCAAAGATATTTTCGCATTAATCTTTGAAATTTCAGCATCTGTTAAGTCCATCTCGGAAATCATTTTATTTTGAAATAATACTCGCGATTTTTCTAAACCATCTTTTTGGATTTGGAAATTTGACTTTTGGATACGCAAATTATTTTTATTTTCTTCAACGGAAATATATTTCAAAACAATGTTGTAAATAACATTTTGCTTTGAAGATTCATATTGATATTCGCTGCTTATTTTAGCAATTTTACTTTTTTTATAATTGAAATAAGTAGGCTCGTTTAAACTAAATGATTTTGATAAACTAAAATTTGCGGAAGTTGAAGATCCGGTTGTTGATTCTGATTGAGAACCGGAAATATTAATAGATGGCAAAAAATCATAAATTGACGTTTTGAAACTCGAATTAGAATTCTCAAGACTCAATTTAGAAATTCGTAAATCGTCATTTTTGTTCAAACCAATATTAATAATTTCGCTTAAAGAATATTCTTTTGCGAAAAGAAATATTGGGAACAAAATAAAAAATAGAATTAACTTTTTCATAAAACCTCTGAACATTTGTTTTGGACAATAAATTTGTTTTTACTGCATTAGGCAAGTTTTTTCTTACTTTGTTCTCACAAAAAAAATAATTTTTGCCATTATATATATTTTTTTTCTTTTTTATATTTCTACGTTTTAAGTTTTTTCTTTTTTGCTGCCGGAAATAATACGTTATTTAAAATCAAACGATAACCCGGAGAATTTTTGTGCAATGCCAAATCCGTAGGCGGATCGCCAATCCGATGTTGATAATCTTCGGGGTCATGTCCTCCATAAAAAGTAAATGTACCTTTACCATAATTTCCATGTAAATACTTAACTTCATCTGTCCCCGGCGATTCTCCCATCACAATTACACTCTTCTTAATAAATTTTTTATGAAAAGATGTTGTCTGACCTAAAAATCCATTAACGGCATTTGTTTGGCATTGAGTTAACATTGTCGGAACAGGGTCGTATTTTGCCGAAAAATCAAAAAGTGTAAAATAATCATCTTCCGCTCCCCTGAGTTTAGCGTAATCACTCGCATCAATACCGGAAAATTCATACGTCATTGGATTGGTAACCAAGCTGAAATTTGTGAAAGCAAAAGTATTGGAAAAATCTAACTTTTTTTTATAGTTCGGATCAATACCGTCTCCATCGAAAACAGCGGGAACAATATCCACATTTTCAGCAGCGAGGGCAATATCAAAAGTATCGGTTGCCGCACACATTGCAAACAAGAAACCACCGTTTTTAACATAATCTTTAATAATTTCTACAACTTTATGTTTCAATTGCCATACTTTTTTAAAACCTAAATCCCGTGCCATATTCTCATTTACTTTGACATTTTTTTTATACCAATCTGAATTCCTGAATGAGGCATAAAATTTCCCATATTGACCGGTAAAATCTTCATGATGAAGGTGAATCCAATCATAATCAGACAATTTTCCAGCCAATATATCTTGATCCCACAAAGTATCATATTTAATTTGAGCATAATTTAAAACAAGAGTTACCGCATCATCCCAAGGCTGAGAATTAGGTGGTGTATAAACTGCAATTTTAGGAGCTTTTTCCAAAGTAACAACATCCATATTATTGTTTTTAATCTCCCCCATAATCTGCAAAACTTCACCGGAATTAATTGTCTCAAAACTAACTCCTCTGATATTACACATTGATTCAACTTCACCGGAATCATTCATCAAATATGAACCGCCCCGATAATTTAACAGCCATTTTACATTATTCCCATCTAATAAAGTCTGAAAAGCAATTCCATAAGCTTTTAAATGATCTGTTTGCGAATTGTCCATCGGAATTAATATTTCTGAAAATAAGGAAAATATCGAGCAACTAAATAGAATTATAAAAAATTTCCGCATAAACCCTCAAAGTATAAAGTCCGAAAATATCTCATTAGAAATAAAATACGACTTTTCAGCTAATTTTAAATTATCATTTTCCACAACAAGAAAATTACTATCAACATATTTATTTATCACCTTTCCGAAATCTCGAAAAATATCGGAATTAAATAATTCATTATATTTCTGAAAAGAAATGCCATTTGATTTTCTAAGTCCTAAAAAAATATATTCGGATTTGCGATCATTTGCGGTCAAAGAATTAGCAGAATAACATTTTTTTGAATTATTTACAGCGTTAATATATTTTTCCGTATCGGCAAAATTTACATACCGTAAATTATCAACAAAACCTGACGCACTCGCTCCGAATCCTAAATAATTTGATAGATTCCAATAAGAAAGATTGTGTTTTGATTCAAATCCTTTTTTGGAAAAATTGGAAATTTCATAACGATTATAACTATTATCAACCAAAAAATCAGAAATACTTTGATAAAAATCCGCAACAATTTCATCATCAGGAATATCTTTCTTCAAGGAATACATCGGAACATCTTTTTCTAAAGACAAACAATAGGTCGAAATATGCACGGGATTCTTGGCAATAATTTTTTCTAATGAATACAAAAGATCTGATTTTTTTTGAAAAGGCAAACCATACATCAAATCTAAACTGATATTGTTAATTCCATTATTTTTTAAATATTTTATAGCACTATCAACTTCCGCTGTTTTATGAAGTCGCCCCAACATTTCCAATTCTTTATCAATAAATGACTGAACACCGAGACTTACTCGGTTAATTTTAGTAAGACTAATTTCATCAGTATATTTTTCTGTTATCGTTATCGGATTAGCTTCCAGCGTGATTTCGCAATTGTTTTTTAAATCAAATAATGAGATAATGTCCTGCAAAACACTTGGTTTTACCAAAGATGGAGTTCCTCCGCCAAAATAAATGGTGTCAGCCTTAATCCGATATTGTTTTTGATATTGCCTGATTTCTTTTTTTAATGCCACAAAATAATCATCAAAAGGTGTTTCAGCTTCGGAATAAAAAGAGCAATAATTGCATTTCCGTAAACAAAAGGGGATATGAATATAAATGTTACTTATCGTTTTCATCATTGCTGTTCAAATAAAAAAAGAAAGTAATCTATTTTATGATTTTGAATAATCGGTTCCATCTGATTTTACCGGTATTTTCATCTTTGGAAAAGAAAATTATCGCCGGCGATCCTGTGATTTCATTACGTTTTAAAAAGCCCCAAAATCTACTGTCAGCACTATTATCTCGATTATCTCCCATCACAAAATATTCGCCTTGGGGAACAACCACCGGACCAAAATTGTCACGGCTTCCCATAAATTTATTTCCCCAATATATCTGTCCTTTTGAGCGAGGAATTGTCCGATAATCAATATGTTGGGCAAAATCTCTGTCATATTCTTTTCCGTTGATAAAGACTTTTTTATTCACTACTTTGATCGTATCACCAGGCATTCCAATCACTCTTTTTACCACATTTTTCTTTGCATAATAGGTTAAGTGACAAAAAGTTAGAGCTTTCGGATCAAAAAATTTCTTGGTATTAAAGTAAATTGGTGGAAAAATTTTCTTATAATGACCGGCATAAGCATAATAGGGACTATACCATTTTACCTTGTTAGGATTTACGGGATCATCCGGATATCGAAAAGTAACTATATCTTCTCGCTTCGGATCTTTGAAAAAATAAACCATTTTATTGGCTGCGAGATAATCTCCCACCAGCAAAGTACTTTCCATTGAACTGGAAGGAATTTTAAAATTTTGGAAAGTGTAATTTCTGATAACCATTGCAACTACAAATGCAAATAAAATTGCTTCAAAATAATCCTGAATTATATTTTTTTTTCTAACTACTTTTTTATTTTTACTCATTTTTTCTCCTAAATTGCTTAAATAAATTATCAATTTATCTGTCAAGAATTTAGCGAAATTCATAAGCGACAAAAAAAATGAAGAATGAAAATTATAGATTAATTCAGTCTGATAGACTTTATATATTTCAAAGCTGCTATTTATCCCTTCAAAGTTTTCTTTAAGATTCACAACCTACAAAGTTGTGGTACGTTTTTAACTAAACCTCGGTTGTTGAGCAAAGTCCCGCGGTTGTTGTGCGGAGCCGCAGGTTGTTGAGCGGAGCCGCAGGTTGTTGAGCGGAGCCGAAACAACGGAAT
>JAMOQM010000015.1 GCA_027064005.1 Candidatus Cloacimonadota bacterium
TCAAATTAAATAAATCTCCGGAAATTGCAATTGCTCAAATTAAAGAAAAAGAATATTATCAAAAATATTTATTAGATAAACGCGAACTTATTTTAATCGGCGTTAATTTTACTTCAAAAACAGGCGAAATTGAAAATTGGAAAGTGGAAGAAAAGAAAAAATAAATTGGGGGAATGATGAATTTAGAATCAAAATACTTGGATTATGCTGTAGAGAAAATTTCTGATCTATGCAATTTACCAAGTCCGACCGGTTATACAAAATTAGCAGTAAATTACGTAGTTGATGAATGTAAAAAAATTGGAATACCTGTAAAAACTTCAAATAAAAATTCTGTAATAGCAGAATTTGGAGGAGACAACGATCCGATAGTTTTTGCTGCTCATTTGGATACATTGGGAGCGATGGTACGAGCTATCAAAAGTAATGGGCGAATAAGAATTAGTCGTATTGGTGGCTATCCTGTCAATAATATTGAAACTGAAACTTGTGTGATTCATACGAGAAATGGCAAGAAATATTCAGGTACATTCCAAATATTACATCCGGCTGTTCATGTTTATGATGATGTAAATACAATGAAAAGATCGGAAGAAAATATTGAGATTGTTATTGATGAAAAAGTTAAATCAAAAAAGGATGTTCGTGATCTGGGAATTGAAGTCGGAGATTTTGTAAGTTTAGACCCAAGAACAAAAATAACCGATTCGGGATTTATTAAAAGCAGGCATTTAGATGATAAAGCCAGTGCCGGGATTTTATTGTCTTTTGCTAAATACATTGTTGAAAATAAAATTAAACTCAATCGAAAAGTATATCTTGTTTTTACAACTTATGAAGAAGTTGGACATGGCGGATCTGCCGGTGTTCCTAAAGATATTGTTGAAATGATTTCTGTAGATATGGGTGCGGTTGGAGATGATTTGGGTACGGACGAATATTGTGTTTCTATTTGTGCTAAAGATTCCGGCGGACCGTATGATTATGATGTTACGTCCAAATTAATAGAATGTGCAAAAAAGGAAGAATTAAATTATTCGGTTGATGTTTATCCTCACTATGGATCTGATGTAGAAGCTACCTTGAGAGCAGGTTTGGATATTAAACACGGTTTGATTGGTCCCGGGGTTTTTGCTTCTCACGGATATGAACGAACGCATAAGGATGGAATAGAAAATACCTTGAAATTAATACTCAGCTATATTCAAAGTAAATAGAAAGATAAATCGTAAAGCTGTTTGAGCTTAGCTGATGATTTTGTTAAAATTTTAGAATGCTCTTTTATGTTAAAAGCATTTTACTTGACAGAACTAATGAGATAAAAGAAAAATATTTTAAAAAAAAACGGAGGTGGATATGTTTTTACAAGGTGAAGATTTACGAAAGGTTTTCTTAAAAGCAAAGAAAGAGAGATTCGGCATTATAGCTTCTAATGTTGTTTTTGACAGCACAATTAGAGGACTTATAGAGGGATATAATTCAAAAAAATCTGATGGACTTTTGCAAATGAGTTCCGGAGCTGTAAAATTTGCTTCAGGAAATCTAAAAAATATGAATGTCGGGGCAGAATTAATTTCATCAATGATAAAGATTATCTCTTCTCAATATAAAAATTCCGGTGTTGGACTTCATATAGATCATGCTACTCCAAATTATTTTGACTTCATTGTTTATTGTATCGAAAACGGATTGGTTTCTTCGGTAATGATTGATGCTTCAAAAGAAAAATTCGAAGATAATGTCAAAGTTACTAAGGAAGTTGTTGAAGTTGCTCGTAAATATGGAGTCGTAGTTGAAGGTGAAATCGGTTATATTAAGGGTAATGAAGATGAGATAGTTTCCAATGATGAACTTTACACAAAACCTGAAGAAGCTCTCGAATTTGTGAAGAAAACAGGAGTTGATCTTTTTGCAGCTTCAGTCGGGACAAATCATGGAGTTACTAAAGGAAGTCAGGTTGTTCTAAATTTAGATTTGATTAAAGAAATTGATACTTTATTAATTAAGAATAACGTTGAAACCGGTATTGTTTTACACGGTGCTTCCGGACTTACAGCCCAACAACAAATCACTGCAATTCAAAATGGAGTTGTAAAAATAAATAAAGATACCCGATATCAAATGGAAATGGCAGAAGCTGTTCAAAAATATTGGGAAATCAACAAAGACGCTATTGTTCGTCCTAATGATGTTTCTTTGGAAGATTATATTCCTGAAAAGAAAAGATTTGACCCAAGAAAATGGTTAGGAACGGCAGAAAAATCAGTTCAAGAAGCAATTGAATCTTTGGTTGAAATCTCAGGAAGTGTAAATAAATCAATATTATTATAAATAACCGGAGGAAGCAATGCATAAAATTGCAATTAACGGATTCGGGAGAATCGGACGACTTGTATTTAGAAGAATGATGGCCCAACAGGATATTTTCGAAGTTGTCGCAATCAATGATCTTACAAATGCAAAAACGTTAGCACACTTATTAAAATATGATTCTGTTCATGGAAGATATAATCATGAAATTAAATCAACTGAAAATTCCATTATTATTGATGGGAAAGAAATAAGAATTTATGCTCAGCGTGATCCTGAAAATCTTCCTTGGAAAGAACTTAACGTTGATCTCGTTATTGAATCAACAGGTTTTTTCAGAACTAAAGATAAAGCTACAAAACATCTCAACGCCGGTGCTAAAAAAGTTATTATTTCTGCTCCGGCTAAAGATGAAGTTGATGCAACAATTGTTATGGGAGTTAATCAAAGCGACTTACTTCCTGAGCATAAAATAGTTTCAAATGCCTCATGTACAACAAATTGCCTTGCTCCGGTAGCAAAAATACTGAATGACAAATTCGGAATTGAAAGTGCTATTATGACAACAGTGCATTCTATGACAAATGATCAGAGAATTCTTGATTCTCCTCATTCTGATTTAAGAAGAGCAAGAACTGCTTCGGCAAATATGATTCCAACAACAACCGGTGCTGCAATTGCTACCACTAAAGTTATTCCGGAATTGAAAGGAAAATTAGATGGTATGGCAATTCGAGTTCCAACACATGATGGTTCTTTAGTAGATTTAACTTTTTCAACAACTAAAGAAACTACCGTTGAAGAAATAAATCAGGTAATGAAAAATGTTGCAGAAAATGAATTAAAAGGTATTCTTGAATATTCGGAAGACCCGCTGGTTTCTACCGATATTGTTGGCAATCCCCACTCATCTATTTTTGATGCTAAATCAACAATGAAGACAGGAAAATTATATAAAATACTAAGTTGGTATGATAACGAATGGGGTTATTCAAACCGCGTAGTTGATCTTGCCGCTTTCATGTTATCTAAATGAAAAAAATAATAATTGTCGGGATGCTATTTCTTTTAGGAATAGCGTCCTGTAATTTTCCCAATAAAAAAGAAGCTAAACCTTTTACTATTGCCGTATCAAGCTTACCGGAAACTTTGGATCCGATAATGCGTTCCGAAATATTTACAAATATTGCAACAATGAATATTTTCGAGAATCTTTTTTATTGGGAAAATGGTGTTTTAAAACCACAATTAGCCACTGAATGGTATTATAAAAATCCTGAAAAAACTATTTTGGAAATCAAACTAAGAAAGAATGTTTTTTTTCATAATATGACTCTAATGAATTCTAAAGATGTTGTTTCAAGTATTATGAGAGCAATGACAAAAAAAAAATCCCTTTATTATTCTAAAAAATTAAATAGCATTGATTCTCTTAAAATTATTAGTGATTATAAATTAGATATTTTCCTCTCAAAATATAATAAACTAATTCTTTCTACCATTTCCCAGATTCCTATTTATAATTCAGAAATAATTAACCAAATGGATGATGAACAAATAGCTAAAATCCCCATCGGAACAGGTCATTTTATGTATGATTCATCTGACCCTTCGTCTTTAACTTTAAAAGCATTTCCAAATTATTGGGGAAAAAAGCAAACCTTGAGAAAGGTTATTCTGACTAAAGTTTCTTCAAAAAAAGCTCAATTAGAGCACCTTTTGAATGGGAAAGTTGATTTCATTATTTCTCCTGAAATTGGAAATATAAAGAAAATTATTTTTTCTAAAAACGCAGATCTTGTTTCTATTCCAAATAATAAAATAATGTATATGATGTTAAATGGGAATAAATACATAAATGGTTCTAAAAAAAATCCTTTGCACAATATTTTAGTGAGAAAAGCTATCTTTAAGTCTTTAGATTTAGATTCCTTTATTTCTCAGAAATTATATAAAAAGGCTAAAAGAATAAATATCCCGTTTCTACCATCATTATTAGGGAATGATCCCAAATATAAACTTTCAGAATATTTGCCTGCTGAATCTATTCAGCTATTGAAAAAAGCAGGCTATCCGGATGGATTCGATATGGATATTTTATGTATCAAAAATAAATATATGGGAGATA
>JAMOQM010000016.1 GCA_027064005.1 Candidatus Cloacimonadota bacterium
ACAAATTATATTAGTAATAAAGAATATTTGAAGGACTGTGAAGAAATTATACGGATAATTACTGCAATAGTTAAATCGACTACTGAAAGCTTACGAAAATAATTTCGAATTTTGAATGCTTAATTTTTAGGAAACAGAAGATAATTAATTTTTCTGAAGTATGATTTTTATATGCTAATTTGAAATAAACAGAAAGAGAAAAAATGTTATGATAATTCAAAATTCAAAATTCAAAATTCAAAATTTCTTAAGTTTGTTTTGTTCGTTGAAAAATTGCCAATGGTTTAAAAATAAGGTTGCTAATATTCCAAATAGTGTAAAAATATGAGATTATCTAATAAATATAAAGAAGTTATCAAAAAGCATTTTTATGATATTTTTGGCGGTAATGAAATATACCTTTTCGGAAGTAGAGTTGATGATGATAAAAAGGGCGGAGACATAGACTTGTATCTAATTGTGAAAAATCATGAAAACTTGTTTGCCAAAAAAATAAAATTTCTTGCTCGAGTGAAAAGAGAATTAGGCGATCAAAAAATAGATATTGTTTTTAATAAAGATAAGACAAGATTAATCGAACAGGAAGCTATAAAATGGGGAATAAAACTTTAATTTATGAACAAAAAGTTCAGGATAATTTAAAAGAAAGTTATAACCATTTATTTAGACTTAACAACGCTTTTAAAGAACTTGAAAAATCATATAATTTTTTATTGGATAAAACAGCATTTGATAAAATTATGGAGAATAACCAGGACTTAGCTTATAGCGATCAAATTATTTATAGATTTTCAAAACTTCAAGATACTATGGGTGCAAAATTATTTAAATCCGTGCTCCTGTATCAAGGCGAAAATGTGAATAAACCTTTTCTGGATATTTTGAATCAACTTGAAAAAATTAATATTGTTAACGTGGAAGAATGGTTTGAAATAAGAGACCTAAGAAATGAAATTGCCCATAATTATAATAATAACGATAACGCTGCTTTAAATATCCTTAATATGATTTATCAATTAAAAACGGAATTGGCAAGAATACTGAAATCAATATCGGAGTTAATACTTAATAATTAATTCTTAATTCTTAATTTTGAATTTTGAATGAAGAAAAGAAATTTAATTAATACTTAATAATGTAAAATGTAAAATTGAAGAGAAGAAGATATAAAGAGTAATTTAAAAAGTAAAAAGTAAAACTAAAGAGAAAAGAGAAAAGTAAAAAACAAAAAGTAAAACCCGATGGAATATGCTTTGCATCTCACGAGGCAAGAATTAAAAATTGAAAATGTAAAATTTAAAATTAAAAACAAAGAAGAAATAAATTAATAAGTAAAAAGTAAAACTCGCTGGAATATGCTTCGCTTTTGACGGTCAAGAATTCAAAATTCAAAATTTCTTAAGTTTGTTTTGTTTGTTTTGTTCGTTGAAGAAACTCTCTTCTTCGTTATTCTTTAGGAATTTAAGAGAAAAAATAATAAGACTGTAACTTTAAAATGAGAAAAAATATGAGATTAACTCAATCTGAAATAGAAGCAATTAAACAGACTTTTTTAGATGTTTTCCATGACGGAGAAATCTATCTTTTCGGAAGTAGAGTGGATGATAATCAAAAAGGTGGCGATATCGATCTTTTTATTAATAGACCAATAAATGCTTCCTTCCTGAAAAAAATAGAATTTCTTTCTCTGTTAAAACAAAAAATAGGTGATCAAAAAATAGATGTGATATTGTCCAGAGATAAAAAAAGGCTGATTGAACAGGAAGCATTACGAAAAGGTATAAAATTATGCTAAAAACAACTGCATTAAAAATAGATGAAAAAATTTATGAGTGTAATAAACATATAGAAAAACTTAATGATGCGAAAGATTATCTCCAAAAATATATGCCGTTATCAGTTGAAAAATATTCGAGTGTGGATAAAATTACCGGAAGTTTTATTGATCAGCTTTGCTTTAGATTTTCAAAACTACAAGATACTCTTGGTGAATCTCTTTTTAGATATATCCTTATTCTGGCAGAAGAAAATGTCAAAAAAATGACATTTATAGATATGTTAATTCGACTGGAAGAACTGGAGATCTTGAACAAAAACGAATGGCTGGAATTAAGAGAAATTAGAAATGAAATAGCCCACGAATATAGTTACAATCAAGAAGAAGTTGTTGCTAATATTAATATGATTTATGATAAAGCAGAAAGATTAATAGATATCTTCAGGACAATTGATAAATTTATTACGGAAAGATTCTAAATTTAAAGTTTGTTTTGTTAGTTTTGTTTGTTGAAGAATACCGCTTCCAAGTGAAAATTTAATTAATTTTTAATTTTTAATTTTGAATGAAAATGGAAAAAAAGTAAAAAGTAAAACCCGCTGGAATATACTTTGCATTTGACGGTTAATAATTTACATAAATTAAGAAAAAGTAGAAATATTGCAGAATATTCAAATGAGAAAATAACGAAAACTTTAACTGAATTTGAAAAAATGTTTTTTGTTATTTACAAAAAAGTGGCGGATTCCCTATTTAACTTGGAGGTCTTATTATAATGTATGATATTCCTAAATTTATTAAAATGTTAAGAGATTTATTTCCCCTAACGGAATTTAAATATGTTTTTGATAAAAAAGAAAATCTGCATCAAATACTTCATAATAATAAAAATCTTGAAGAGAATGAACAAAAGATAGCTAATTTATTGTATGAATATTATTATAAAAATAATAATTTCAATGTTATGATTTCTTATAATTTTTGGGATGAAATAGACCAAAATTCAAGGGTTGATAATATCCAAATATCAATTTCTTTCAGAAGTAAAACAAAAGTTGGAAAATACAACTCTAATTACAAATATGAAGATACAGATTTTAATACAGAACTTAAAGGAAAATATGCTAATTTTAATTCGGAGCAATCATTTTATAATATCGGAAAAGCATCATGAATAAATCAAAACAACCGGGAATTAAATTTGAATCTATTTTTCTTGTAAAAGAGAATTTTGAAAGAAAAAATACGTTAAAAGATAATTTAAAAATTGATATACATTTTGAGATTAACAATGATTTGGAAGATGAAAGAAGTGCTGTTGAGTTACAAACCTTTTTAAAGTTAATTGATAAAGATGATAATACTCTTTTTAACCTTAATTTCAGTTATGTGGCAATTTTTTCTGTAGTAGAAAAATACAAAAATATGGAGATGGATTCTTTTATTAAAAATAATGCACCTGCTTTAATTTTTCCTTATATAAGACAACATATTCAAGAAGTAACTACAAATGCGGGTTTGGTACCATTGATATTGCCACCGATGAATCTTATAGCATTAATTAATTCTGATAAAAAAGAGCATAATGAAACAATGTAGAATTAAAGAGAAAAAGATATAAATAATAAAGTAAAAAGTAAAAAGTAAAACTAAAGAGAAAAGAGAAAATAAAAAATGTATAAAAAAAGAAATTTAATTAATTTTGAATTTTGAATTTTTAATTTTGAATTTTGAATGAAGAAAATAAAAGAAAAGAAGAATGAAAGAACATAATGAATAATGAATAATGAACAATTATGAAAACAAAAAATATAATACTTGAAAAAAGCTTAGAATTTTCGCTTAAAATTATTGAATTATATAAGTATCTAACTTTTGAGAAAAAAGAATATGTTATGTCGAAACAGGTTATGCAAAGAGAAAAGTAAAAAGTAAAAAGTAAAAAGTAAAACTAAAGAGAAAATAAAAAATGTATAAAAAAATAGAAGACAATCCATTACTTAGAAAATCTTTTGATTTTTCATTACTAATTATTGATATTTATAAATTTTTAAAAAATAAGCATGAATTTGTCATGTCAAAACAAATGTTGAGATCAGGGACAAGTATAGGAGCAAATTTGAATGAAGGTATCGTTGCTCAATCCCGAAAAGATTTTATTTCAAAGTTTAATATCTCGTTAAAAGAGGCATATGAGACAAGGTATTGGCTAAACCTACTAAAGTATAGTAAGTATTTGGAAAATATTGAAAAAGAAATGTCTTTATTAAATGAAATTATTGCAATGACAGTTTCAAGTATAAAGAAAGCAAAAAAAAACCTATAACCCATTTAATCTAAGGATAGTTTTATGCAATTCAATAAAATAAAGAGCAATATGAAAGTTTGGACTGTTTTACTTTTTACTTTTTACTTTTTACTTTTAATTACCTCCTGTTCATCTCCCACCAGTACTACAAAATCCGCATCCCTTTCCGGCTCCATTTCATTAATAAACGACTCAAATAATGCAGCGAATGATCCTGTTGATTTTTCCGGTGTTACAATAGCTCTCTATGATTTGGCTACTCTCGATACAACTATTGTGAGAATTAATAACCAATACCCGCAAATTGGAGTTCACATAAACCAACATACCGAATTTGACCACCGTT
>JAMOQM010000017.1 GCA_027064005.1 Candidatus Cloacimonadota bacterium
TGAACACTAGCCATTTCATCGGGAATATTTTTATCGGTAACTGTAACTTCCGCCGTATAATCGTGTTGTGAATCTTGAGAAACAAAATTTCCGGCATCATCTTTTCCATCCCATAATACAAATCCGAATCCGGCCGAAGTTTCTACCGCACTCTGTAAAGTTCTAATCAAAGTATCGCCGTCCCAAATTTTTACGGTAACATTTCCATCTTCGGTAATTTGATAATGGATAACGGAAAAATCAAATAAAGCATCTTGATTTTGAGGTGAAATATTGGCAGGATTAATTGTTGTGGAAACTTGAATAGGATTATTATCAACGACAAATTCTCCCGATTCTTGGGATTCATGACCAACATCATCAGTAACAATAATTCGATAAATATATCTTCCGTCCGGCATATCATCATTAGGAATTGAAGTTGAACCGGCAGCTTTACCAACATCGACAGAATAGGTAAAATAGGTGCCTGGAATGAAATCATTTATATCATCACCGTAATAAATATCATACAAACTGTTCAGACTAAATGCTTCTCCGGTATCCTTATAAATATTCAAAGTGGCATTTCCTTCCAAAGCAAATACTTTGAGATAATCATGCCCGTTATATGTTTGACCTTGATCTTGCTCTTCATCTTCATTATATTCCATACCGACAAATTGAGAAACGGAATATTGAGGATCAGCGTATTGTCCCAATTTATAAGTACTTTTACCTTTAGTAATATCTGTTGTAATCCCGTTTAACGTTAATTTATACTTAGTATCGGAATCTATTGTAGAAGCAACTCTGACTAGAAATAAATACGCTCCTTCCGTATATTGAGCAAATTCATTATTATTCGGACCGTCAATAAAAGTAGCTTGAAGAGAATCCGGATTAAGGTTAGCTTCTATTTCACCGATATATGAAATTCGGACATCATTTACATTAAACTTTATTCTGCATAAATCGTTATAACCGTCTTCATTGGGAGAAAACGGATTCGGACTGCAAGATTGAATGTCAATTTGTGGAGCTGCCGTATCAATGATAATTCCGACACTATAATCAAAAGTGGTCGTTATTCCGCCGGAGACTAATTCCAAATGCATAGAATATGAATCATCGGGACACAAATCTCCGTTATCATCGTTACCGTCCCAAGGAATTACATTTAAACCTGCAACAGCTGCTATCGAAGTAGTATATGTTTTTGTACCGTTTGTGATTGTCATTGCCACATTTCCGGGTTGATTGATATAAAATCGAATATTTGTTTCATCCTTAACTCCGTCATTATCAGGAGAAAAGGGGTTGGGATTAACACTTACGTTTCCAATAGTCGGATTTCGTAATTGCATAAATTTTTCAACATCAAATTTAGATTGTAAGTTAGAGCTAAAGATATTAATCCCGTAACTTAATATGACCAGTAAGAATATATACTTTCTCATGATATCTCCTATTTATGGTAAAACTTGGATAATGTTAAATTGTGTATCTGTCAAAGAATAGAGATAATTTTCATTCAAAGAAATTGAACGGGTAGAAGTTTCCGAACTAATCTCAGCCGATTGAAAAACGTTATCCAAATCTCTAATATCAAAAATCTTAATCCCGGAAGAAGAATCCGAAATATAAACAAACGGCGATGAAACTAAAATATCGTTACAATACCCGGCAACACTATAAGTTGCAATAAATTCAAGATTGTTTAAACTCAACATCGACCATCCCATATTTCCATTGGCAGTACAAATTTTATCCTCAAATATTTTTGATGATAAAACTTCGCCCAAATCGTGATTTTCAGTAACAATAATTGGATTGGAAGGATCACTAATATCAATTTCCAATAACCCGTTTGAACCATCGGAAACAAAAACAAAGTTGTTAAATACATTCAAATTATAAGAAATCCCATGTGTATTTTTTCTGCCGACAATTATTGATTCTTCCGGCACATTTAGATTCAAATTAATGACTAAGAGTCCGGCTTCGCCTGAAGCAACTAAAAGATATGGATCGTGATTATTGTCTTCAAAATATTTTATATCATAAGGAGTTCCAATTGTATTAATCGTTCCCAAATTTAACGGAATATTTATATCGGAAACATCAAAAACGGTAATTCCGCCGTTGTAATTTGAAACAAATAGGCGGTCATTATTCACAAAAACATCCAAAGCTCGTCCCGAATAATCTAAATTACCAATATCCAAAGGATTGTTTGGATTGGTTGCATCTAAAATTTTAACTCCGCTGTACGAATCAGCAATGAAAAAATATTGATTATATTTGGCTTGATTATAACATTCATAAGGTAAACTTAAAGAAGAAACATTTTCTATATTATATTGAATGGTTTGAATTTCAGAATAGGCAGAATATAAGGTATCAGAAAATGCTCGAACTCGATATTTCAAAGAAGCTGCTTCAATTGCCAATAAATTGTTATATTGGGTTTCATTCCCCGATATTCTATCTATTTCCAACCAATCTGACATCCCGATTTTTCTCTCAATTGCAAATCCATCTTCTCCTTGGCTATTATCTTGCCACTCAACCTGAATCATATTTTGAGATATTTGGGAAAGCGTAATATTAGTTGGAGCAGGAAACGAGGGGATATATTGACCTTGTTGCGGTAAAGATAATTCATCACCGACAAAAGAATAGATTTTATAATCTATCGATTGATATAATTCCGAGATATTATCTTCAAAAGTCATTGTATTCGGTGGCAACAATTTATATTTCTGAATCCAATTCCCGTTATTAATCCTCTTATCTATACGATATCCTTCTTCTCCGACAGTATTATCCGTCCATTGGATTTTCAAGGAATCTTGTCCAATTTGAGTAATGCTTAAATCTGTCGGTTGAGTTTGGTCGGCAAAATATCCAATAGGTATTGAGAATGCGGAGAAGGTATCATTATCATTATCGTGAGCTTTAATTTTATATGAATAAATTGAATAGCTGCTTGTTTGAATATCATCAATAAAAGATTTTGTATCATCTGTTGTTTCAAAGAAAGCTTCATCCCAATTTTCTTCTCCAACTTTTCGAGCTATAACGTAAGTTATATTTGTGGATTGAGCTGAATAATCCCAGGAAATTCTCACTTTATTTTCAGTTATTTTTTCTATTTTAAGATTACCGGGAGAATCAAAGCTATCGGTTACTGTTTTGCCACAACCTAAAAATAAAATCGGTAATAAAATAAATAATATTATTTTTTTCATAAATCCTCCTAATTTTTAGGGATTTTAATTGTGACCAAAGTATCGGAAAAATTATTTTCACAAATAATTTCACCTGAAATCTGTTCAGCAAATTCTTTAGCTAAAATAAAATTAAAACTATTTTCATCAATAATGAAGGATTGATTTACAGAAAGTAAAATATGAATAAAGTCGTCTTTATCAAGATAACTCAAACTCATTTTAGAATCATCATCGCATTTTTCAATAACTTCATCCATAGTAATTGTAATACTATTTATTAAAGATGTCGGCTTCGTTTTAATCATTAAAGAATTTTCGAAATTAGTTTCAATCGACATTTTATGTTTGTACTTCATATTTGCAAAGAAAAGCTTATCTATATTTTTCATTACTTCTTTAATATCTAAATCGCGAATATCATTATTCATATCTTTCTCAACTAAAAAAGCTATTGAAGACAATATCTCATTTATTTTATCAAGTTGAGCTGTAATTTTGTCGAGACCTTTTAAATCAGGTTGTCTAAAAGCAATCAACTCCAAACGTCCGGAAACGCCCATTATAGGAGAATTAAGATTATGAATAATTCCTGAAAACAATTTACCGTATTTTGCCCATTTTTTCAAGTCCATCAATTCTTTTTCATCAATCATTTTTCCCATTTTTATCATCTCCTTTTTCTTCTAAAACATTATCTAAATCTAACATTACTTCATCTTCCAATTTGTAATCTTTATAAATTATTTTATTTAATGACTGCAATTTACTCATTATCGAGCTTATTTCTTCAACGCTTTTCTCCATAATATCTAAAATTCCTGCTATTTTTGGATTGTCGTTCCCTTTGATTTTTTTCAAAAGTTCAACATATCCTTGAATTGTAAGCAAAGGTGAATTTATCCTATCGTTTGTCGTAACAGACAGTTGTGTAATAGTCATTAATTTTTCTTTTGCCAATTTTTCTTTTTCAGCCATTTTTTGGGCGGTAATATCACGAATCACACCAATCAGTACTTCTCGATCAGAATAAAAAGCAGAAGTAAAA
>JAMOQM010000018.1 GCA_027064005.1 Candidatus Cloacimonadota bacterium
AGGATAAATAATCCTTTGGATAATTTGGAAATTTAATATGGGAATAAGGTATTCAATAAAATACATTTTAGGTTATTGCCTACCTTTTACAAATATCTATAAGCTAGTTATGTGAACCTTGGGGGGGACGGGGGTATAGATGTTAGTGGTAATTAAAACAAGAGCAGTAAAGGTCTTCTATGAATGAAAAACTAGGATTATTAATTAAGAGTGAAAAAGAAATCTTAGAAACATTAACAGACAAAAAAGCAATATTTATAGACATGCAAAAAATTGAGAAGTATGATTTAGCATTCAACATTATAGAAAAAATAACAGGAATACATGAATCGGTTATTAATGAGAAAGTTAGTCTAATTGAAACTTATGCATCAGTTCGTTACATTCTAGAAACGCTTATTCAGACAGAATTACTAATTCGAGAACCAAGTTATACTTTTAAATTATATTATTCAATTTATAATCATCAATTAGATAAATATGATAAGTTTATTAAACGCATTAAAGAAGAAATTAGAATAATGGGAGAGTATGAAAAAAAAGATGAAACACTGAGAAAAAAAATGGTTAAAAATGTTTCTCTAGATAAAGATCCTTCACATACAATAAAAGAGCATCATAAGGCGCAAAAAATATTAGATGATGACGCTGATTTAGAATTTACGATGTTTACTCCAGACTATAAATCGTATGGTTATGGATTCACCCAGCATCTATTAAAAACTAAAGTTTTACCTGAATATCAAAAAAGTTATAAAGATATACAAGAGTCTACCATTCGGACCGCAAAAAATATCGTTAAACAAGATCGAATATCGAAATGGTTTAACTTTAATAAACAACACAGTAAGGTATTTAAGGAATTTAAAGATAAACGTTCATGGAAGAAAAAAGCAGAAGAAACAAATTTAATTAAAGAATATGAGTTAGTTTATGACTTGTCTAGTGCAATTCTCCATTCAACATCATATAGTTATAATACAAATAATGAAGTTACTGATTCAGAAAAAGATATTGCATTAAAATTGATTTTAAAATATTCAAAGAAGATTAATTTTAATCTAAATAAATATTTAAATATAGAATTGTTCAGCAAACTTGTAGTGATTAACGTTGAATGAAAAAAAAATGCCACTAACAAACGTGTCAGCGGGTAGGCTGGGTGGTTTATTTTGTCTGAATCGTACCGATTCAGGTTTGGTCGGTTTGTACGGGCTGAATCATTCTGATTCCGCCGCACACGCCAAACATTAGCCACAACTTCAATATAGGAGAAAAACAATGAAAAAAAATATTTTTGTAATACTAGCAACTATTTTATTAATAAATGCAGAACTTGTAGCTTTTGATACCCAGTACCCTGAATTAGATAACTTTAGCCACGAATGGCAACAAGCCGGATATGATAATGGAAATTCTGAAATACCATTTACTGATGAAGAAATCAATGTTACTATTGAAGATGATATTCAATATAAAATCGATAATGCAAGTGCTAATACTAATAACATTGTCCAAAAAAATTAGCTCCAGGAGAATATATTCTAACAAGAAATAATAACTACATCCACATCAGCACGAATTTTAAAAACCGATTTATTGCCAAGATTTTTCTAAAGTTAATTTTTTGGGGAAGGATAATTTTAGCAAATGGAGAGCTGAAACAAGATTTAAATGACTCAAAATAATCTTAATCTTATAGTCAAAAATTTCCCAACTCAAAATTCTATATTCCAAAACGTATGATAATATTATTTATAATTATCTGACGCTATATAAGAAGTTAGAGATAATATAATTTCATTTTATAAAAACAATTTGACAAAAAAGACTTTGTTTTGATTTTTCAATAAAAAAATAGGTGGAGGAAAAATGAGCGAAGATATTTCAATAAAGCAGAAAAAGAAATTCTCATTAATTGAATTATTAATGATCATTATGCTTGTTGGTATAATTATCACTTTTACAGTACCATTGCAAACAGCAAAAAAGAATAAGGAAAAATTATCTGAAGCTATTGTAAATTTGCAAAAAATAGCGAGAATCGATGTTAATTTTAAAAATAACCCTAATGGTGGTGATGGTGATTATGCAATGATTATCGACCAACTTAATCTTCAGAAAAATCCTGATATTAAAATGAAATATTTTGATTATTCTGTAACTGATACTACTATTGTTGCTGTTACTAATAAAAATTTTGGTAAAACAGGAGCTGGTGTCTTTTTCTATTTACCTGAAGGACCATTTGGTTTAACTGATAATCCTGAAAGTAAAAAAGTCTTTGATGCAAACTGGTTACCATAGATATTAACCTTCAGATTTCTGAAGGTTTTTTCTTTTATGTTTCCAATAACGATTAATTATGCTGAAATCCATTTTCGTTACCCTTTTATCAAATCTAAATATTACCGTAAACTACCGGAAATTATAACCGATATTCCCTTTAGACTTTCCAATAGGAAAATTCCCATATTATTAATTGTTAAAGATGCCAATTCTTTTCCTATTACAATTAATAAGATTACAGCTTTTATCAAATCAAAAAATGGTGATTTTGAAGAAACTTTCCCAATAGAAAAAACTATCAATGATGATTATTTTTCCGAGATATTTTTTTATGAAATTCCGGAAGCTATTCAGGAAAATCAATATCTTTCTCTGGATATTAAAATAAATTGTTTTACTGAAAATAAGAGATATTCATTCATTAATGACAATTATCTGACTTTAGAACGGAAAAGTTTTTCAACATATTTTGCCAATAAGAAGTTTCCATATCCAAAAAACTGGTTTGCCGGGGAAGCTCATTTCCATTCTAATTTTACAAATGACCAAGTTGAGTTTGGTTCGGATATTTATTCAACGTCAATAATGGCAAAATCTATAGGATTGGATTGGTTTTTTGTAACGGATCATTCTTATGACTTGGATGATCGACCGGATGATTATACTAAAAATGATTCTTCAATTCCGAAATGGCATCAAATGTGGAAAGATGTTGAAACTTATGATTCTGAGAAAATGCGAATTATTGGTGGGGAAGAGGTTTCTATTGGGAATACCTTAAATCAAAACGTTCATCTTTTACATCTTAATTCAAAAAAATTTATTGAAGGTTTCGGGGATAGTGGCGATAGTTTTATTCATAAAAATCCAACTCATTCTATCAAAGATTTGAAAGAATTAGGCAATGACAATTCACTTTTTATTGCAGCTCATCCTTTTGAAAAAGTACCAATTTCGCAGAAGATAATTCTAAAAAGGGGGAATTGGAATGTTAGGGATTTTACAACGTCAAAAATCCATTTTGTTCAGGCAATTAATTCCAATCTTCAATCGGATATTTTTCCGGGAATCCGAAAATGGGAAGAACTTTTATTTAATAATTTTAAAGCAATATTAATCGCCGGAAATGATTCTCATGGTAATTTCAATTTTATGAAACAGATTAAGATTCCTTTCCTCAAATTATTTATTTCTCGAAAACAGATTTTTGGTCAATTCCATACAATTTTCTTTAATGATGAAAATGACCCGATTCAAGGCTTAAAAAATAAAAATATTGTCGTCAGTAACGGACCTTTTTTATCCTTTTTTTTGGAATCAAAAGGTGTTAAATATAATATTGGAAGTGAGATAGATTTTGGAGTTTTTATTCTGAAATATCAGGCGAAAAGTTCAGAAGAATTTGGAGAAATTAAAAAAATAAAATTAATAATCGGTACAATTTCAAATCAAAAAAAACGGATAATTATTAATCCGCCAAACAATTATAAAATAGAAATCAAACAAAATTCATTTCTTCGTATGGAATTATTGACAAATAAGCGAGGATTTGTATTTACTAATCCAATTTGGACAAAATAAAAAAAATAAAGAGGTATCTATGAAAAAACTATTTTTCGTGATCTTATGTTTGTCATCTTTATTCTTATTTGCTGAAGATTTTTCTTTTTCCGTAAAAGATAATCCAAATGATAATGGGAGTAATTTGATTTTACAATGGACAAAACCTGCAGATTTTAACGGGAGAATTTCGATTAAAAGAACAGATGATTCAGGTACGGTAAACATAAGTGATTTAGCTAAAAACTACAAATTAGACTATAATCTTCATCCGGACAAATCTTATCTTTATTCCTTTGAAGCTTTTTCTAAGGATGGGAAAATTATGTTTGATAAAAAAGTTGAGTTTAAACCTGTTGATAATTGGTTCAATGCAAAAAAACTTCCTTTTTTAATAATACTTCTACTGATTTCAGGTGCAATTGTCTATTATATTTATTCAGCCAAAAGTGGGAAAGAATTATATATTAGAAAAATCAGCGGATTAGAATCTATGGATGAAGCTGTCGGAAGAGCAACGGAATTGGGTAAACCAATTTTATTTGTGCCGGGAATTAACGATATTGACGATATGCAAACAATTGCCGGACTTACTATTTTGGGGCAATTGGCTCAGAAATCAGCTGAATACGGAGCCGATTTAATCGTGCCGGTTAGCAAATCAATGGTATTATCTACCGCACGAGAAATCGTCAAAGAATCGTATTTAAAAGCCGGACATCCCGATGATTATAAAGAAGATTCCGTGTTCTATTTAACAGATGACCAATTTGGTTTCGTTGCCGGAATTGACGGAATTATAGTTCGTGAAAAACCGGCGGCAAATTTCTTCTTAGGAGCTTTTTACGCCGAATCTTTGATTTTAGCCGAGACAGGATTTTCGAGCGGTGCAATTCAAACAGCCGGAACGGCGATGCCAAGTCAATTACCATTCTTTGTTGCAGCTTGTGATTATACCTTAATCGGGGAAGAACTATTTGCCGCTTCTGCCTATTTATCCAGAGATCCTCAACAATTAGGAAGTTTAAAAGGTCAAGATTTCGGGAAAGCTCTCCTCGCTTTTATTTTACTAACCGGTGTAATTTTGGAGATGCTTAATATTCATTTTCTAAAAAACCTTTTAATAATTAAATAACGGAGATAAAATGAAAAGAAATATACCATTATTGATTACCTTTATTGCAGGTTTTATCATCATCATCTCGGAATTTATTCCACATTATCCTTTTGGATCCGTTAAATCAGGATTAGAAGGATGGTTCTTAATAATTTCAAGTTTCGCAATAATTTTGGGTAACTTAAATCTAATCAAAGTAAATATCTTAAAAATAAAATTTAAATCACAAAACTGGAAATATTCGTACGTAACCCTTATCAGCTTTACCATTATGCTTCTTGCCGGAGTTTTTTGGGGAACACAAACAAAAAGCGGAATACTTGGAAGCGGTTCCGGCATTATTGCTCAAATTGGCGATAAACCTTTTGATTATTTATATAATAACGTTTACCAACATTTATCCGCAACAATGTTTTCGTTGCTGTCTTTCTATATTGCTTCAGCCGCTTATCGTGCTTTTATCGGAAGAACTGTCGAAGCTAAATTATTGGTTTTTTCCGCAATTATCGTAATGTTGGGAAACACCAGTTTAGGCTTTTTGATAACTTCAGGGCTCCCGCATTCTTTAGATTTCTTACAACTTCCGAATATAAGTGAATACATTATGAAATATCCAAACACTGCCGGGCAAAGAGCAATTATGATTGGGGCAGGATTGGGAATTATCGGAAGTTCACTTAGAATAATTCTCGGCATCGAACGCTCTTATCTTGGAGGTGAATAGTGGCTTTACAAAATTTAGACCGCAGAATTATCTATATTTTAATTTTTCTCGCTGTATCAATTCCTTTGATAAAACCAATCGGATTGAAAATGCACATTTCGGAAAATGTAAAAAAAGTTTATTCTTTAGTTCAGGAAACTCCGGAAAATTCAAGAGTACTTTTCTCTTTTGATTATGATCCCGCCAGCATGCCTGAATTACATCCCATGGCAATCTCCGCTTTTCGACAAGCTTTACTTAAAAAACAGAAAATTGTTTGTACCGCAATGTGGCCGATGGGCGTTCAAATGTATGAAGATGTTGTTAAGAAAATGAAAGTAGAATTTCCAAATATTAAATATGGGGTTGATTACATAAATCTCGGTTACAAAGCCGGTGGAATTGTTACAATGCAAGCAATGGAAAGTGATATAAACAAAGTATTTCCAACGGATTTTTCCGGTAAAGCTTTATCTGATTTTCCAATTATGAATAATGTTAGTTCTCTTAAAAATTTCAAATATGTGTTATCTTTTTCAGCCGGAGCTCCGGGAATTAAAGAATGGGTTATGATTGCTCACGATCAAGCAAAAATTAAAGTTGCCGGCGGAGTAACAGCAGTTTCTGCACCCTCAATCCTGCCTTATGTAAACGACCAACATCAATTGGTTGGCTTGCTTGGTGGAATGGCAGCTGCCGCTCAATTTGAATCTTTAAATCATTTCAAAGGAACAGCAACTAAAGGAATGGATGCTCAATCTTTGGCTCATTTAGTCATTATTATTTTTATTTTGATGGGAAATTTAAACTACATTTTGCTAAAAAAGAAAAAAGAAAGAGGTAATAAATGATACATTTTATGACAGTTTTAGGAATCTGGGTTGGAGCTTTTATGACTCTTTCCATTTTCAGTTTCCTTTATAATGACAATCCTTTTTACAAGATTGCAGAACAAATTTTTGTAGGACTATCAGCCGGATATTGGTTTGTTTATACAATTTACAATATCCTTTTACCAAATTTAGTGGATAAATTAAATGCTGATTTTTCAGGTAATATAATTCTTATCATTCCCGCAATTTTGGGAATTTTTATGTTATTAAGATTGGTTCCAAATGCCGAATGGTTGAGCAGATATCCAATTTCATTAATGATTGGAACAACTGCCGGAATCGGTTTGTTGACTTATTTGAAATCCGATGTAATTGCTCAAATTACTGCAACAATGATAAATCCGTTTTCAGGAAATAGTATTGGAGCAATTATTGGTAATTTTTTATTAATCATTGGAACATTTTCCGGGATTATTTATTTCTATTTCAGTAAAAAACACGAAGGTGCATTCGGTGTAACGGCAAAGACCGGAATTTATTTTTTGATGGTAAGTTTCGGAGCAGCCTTCGGTTATACTGCCATGGCGAGAATTTCACTGTTAATTGGAAGATTGCAATTTCTTTTAGGCGATTGGCTTCATATAATTCATTAATAAAGGAAAAAATGGAAAATTTATTAGGTAAAATTGGAATAAAAAGCATCGATAAAGATTTTGCAGAAATTTTTAGGAATAAGATGAACGCTGAATTTGCTTTATCAACCAGTGAATATTTTGACGATATTTCTTGGCAAAAAAAACTCAATAAAGCAAAATTTAAAGATAGGATTAAAGTTGTTCATCTTCCTTTTTTTGGATTAAATCTTGGTAGCAAAGAAATTATGATAAGAAAAATTTCGCGAGATATTATTAAAAAAGGGATAGATTTTTCATTAAATTTAAATGTTAATAAAGGAGTGCTCCACACCGGCTATGTTCCACTTATACCTAAAGTTAGCATTCCGAGATGGTTGGATAAATTCTATTTTGAATTGGAAAATCTGCTTAACTATTCTTCAAAAAATAATTTCACTATTTTGCTTGAAAATACTTATGAAAAAGATATTGACCTTTTTAAACTGATTCTTAATAAATTTAATGATGATAATTTAAAGATGTGTTTGGATATTGCTCACGTAAATTGTTTCTCTAATCAAAATTATGAAACATGGTTTAGAGCATTTCAGACAAAAATTGTTCATTTTCATTTGAGTGATAATAACGGGAAAGATGATGAACATTTAGCTTTAGGGAAGGGGAATATAGATTATTCCCTCCTTCCTTTTAATAATCAAAACCTGACTTTTACTTTCGAAACAAAATCGGAAACGTGGAAAGATTCGATTGAATTTCTAGCAAAGAAAAATCTTTCTTTTTTTAATACGTATAAACCCTAAACCAAAAAAGGAGTCTGTTATGAAAAAGTATATACTTTTAATATTTTTCGCCCCGATAATTTTGTTAGCTCAAGATTTGTCTATTTGGCAAAATATGAGAACAAGTGCAAAAACAAATCAAGACAGCGTTTATTTTCGTTGTGAAACAACCCCGGATGCAATGAATTTTTCCAAGCATCTTTATTATTTTTCTAACAATCAATGGAATGCAGATTCACTTGAAATTTTAAATGGATTTACTTTCCAAACAAAATTCCCGGCTAATCAGGATTCAACAAATATTCGCATCGCAATTGAAGGAAATAATATGTTTTCCGGAATGGACGCTTATGTCCCATCCAATAATTTTCCACCAAATCTATCTGTTCTCGGAGAATGTGGAGCTGATTCCGTGAATGAAATTGATCCTCAATATGATAATTGTTTGGATATTACAAATCAATATTCAGGATTTAATAATGATAATATTTTCGGGGCAATGACGACTATCGGCGATGTAACAAATAGTGGAGGTTGGACCGGACCATATTATGTTTACGGATTTGCAATTGCCAATCCGGTAACAGCAATTCAGGACACTATCGGTTATGCGATGATTTATGCGGAAATTCCGGTTTTGCTCAATCCCGGGCTTTACAAAATTCATTACAATTCTGAAAATCCAATTGAAGGTATTTCTCGAATTGGAGATATTGATTATGATATTTCAGGAAATCAACTTATAATGCAAGCTTCTTTGGATGATTTGGTTAATGACCCTGATTTCGGAGAATGGTTACCGGAATCAAAATATCTCATTTCATCAACCTTTACAATTAGCATAAATTCTACTTCAGATGCCGGAATGGTTGATTATGGAGTGCCGGCTTTGTTGGAGCTGAAAAAATTTATGACTAATACAGGTGCTAATAATTTGCCGGAAATCAGTAATGTTACCTCAATTGCAAATTTAGTAACTTGCACTTATTCGGATTCTGACCATAATTTTCCCTTAACTCATGAAATTCTCACCGATACCGGAGATATTTTTGAAATGGTTCCCACCAGCTTGGATTTTTCTAATGATGTTCAATTTACAGCAAATATAACTTCGCCAAATTGGAATACCGCCACTATCAGGTTTAGCGATAACAACGCTGATTTTGTTGAAAATTCAATCGAAAATACCAATAATAATGATGATACAATTCCGGGAAATTTTCAAAATATGGTTGTATATCCAAATCCCTTTATTTCTCAAAATTCCAGAGGTCAAATTACAATTAAATTTTATGCAAAAAATGCCGAATTTACTTCGATAAATTTGTACAATATTAAAGGTGAAAAGATGTTAAATATTTTTAATGAAAATTCTAAAAAAGGTGAAAACAAAATAATATCGACTCTGAATTCTTCCGACTTAGCTTCGGGAATTTATTTTGTCAGAATTAATTCTGCTCATGAAAATCAGATTAAGAAAATTATGATATTAAAATAAGAAGTAAAATTTACTCATTGAAAGTCCGTTATTAATTTAAGGGACTTTTTTTTTGAAGATTTGTGGTAAAATTTCGGGGGGATGCAAGGTAAAAAAAGTTATGTAAAGAATTTGCTGTAAATTCACTGAACATAATAAGACTCTTTTTAAATTTCTTTAGATGTTAAGGCACTAAATCACTTAACGGTTTCGCATATGCACAGTGGCGGTGTTTTTCGCACTTCTGTTCAATATTGCTATGTCCGTTGATTTACTCATAATCACTTTATTTATTGCAATTCACCCGCCATTGTGTATATGCTGTGTTGTGGTGCGTTTCTATTCATAATGCATATCAACTTGAATACCTAATAATTTATCCGTTGGAGAACTATCTTTTAATTTTAAGATTATGTTGTTCTCAATAATTTTTTTATAATTTTCTTCTCCAAGATATTTTTTTGTATCATCTAACTGGTTTTTGTTTAGAGTAAGAATGTATTGCTTTCCTTGGGGGATAATAAACTCATTTAAAATTGTAAATAATTCTGCTTTTTGTCGAGGATCTATTCCATCAAGCAATCTACTGTCGTGAAATATAAAATTAATTTTATGAGCAAATCCTTTCAATAATATTGTTAAATCATAGCAAAAGATTTTTACATTATTAATACCGTCAGATGCGTCTGCCTCAATTTTTGCATCAATATTATATCTAATTTGGTTGTCACCATCATTATTATAGACTGTTATTCCTGCTGTTGCATTAGGATAAAATCTTTTTGATAATTCTCTAAAAAACAACATTAGTGATTTTATTATATCTTCTGCTTCTTTCAAATAAACATCGGTCTTTTTTGTTTCATTAATAAATTTTTCCTCAATTTTTATTTTTTCATCACGGTAGTTCTTTATTAACTCATCATATTTTAAGATATTCTCTTTTTTATTTTTTAAATCAGATAATTTATTGGTTAATTTAATAAAAACATCTAATGCCTGATGTGTATCAAGATATCTTAAATTTTTATCTAAATCTTTTCCTTTGCTTTCTTTGTCTTTTAATAGTTCTTCAATTTTCCGTAACAAACTATTTTTTTGATGTAAAAGTCTTTTTTCTCTATTAACTGTAATATGTTCGTAAAATTTTTGTAAATCAGACAATTGCTTTATTGCATTATCTTTTATTATAACTGATGCCTCTTCGTAAATTTTTGCAATATTTTCTTTCTTTATATCAGGTGATATTTTTCTACTTTCTTCTATTTTTTCAATTTGATTTTGATACAATATAATTTGATTTTGTATCTTATCTAATTCCTTTTTTAGTCTATCGGCTTCTAATTTTATCTCATTATAATCTTCCGCTACTTTAAAATTCTTTAAATCATTTTCTAATAAATAAATCTGTTCTTCTAGTTCTTGCGATGCAAGATGAATATCTCTCTTTCCAAGAAAAAAATCTTTTAATAATTTATCTTCACTTAGTTCTTTTACCAATTTTCTAATGCGTTCTTTTTCTTTTCTTAGTTTATATTTTTCTTCTGCAAGAACAACATCTAAACCTAAAAGAAATGCATTAGTTATAAGAATTTGATAATCATTTTTTACAGCATTTGGATTTTTATAGTCTGTATAGGATGCTTTACGAGGTCGTATAAAAAATGGGAGCAAAGAACGAAAAGATAATTGACTAACATTTTCAGGAATTTCAAAAAGCAAAGTTTCAAGTTGTTTTTTGAAATCTTTAAGGTTAGTTTCTTTGCTATTGAAAATTACTTTATTTTGGTTATTAGTAGAGCGTTTAACTGTATATTCCTTATCGTTTATTAAAAATTTTAATTGAAACTCCCAATCTTTCAATTTGTTTTTAAATTCGGTATTTGATGATGCTCCTAGACAAAAATGAATTAATGAAATGAGTAAAGATTTACCTACACCATTGGCTGTATCACCTTTTTTAGATTGTTCAGGATCTTTTAGATCTGCAACAATAAAATTTAAGCCGATTTTATTTTTAAATCGAACTGTTTTAAAACTTTCTTTATTTGCTGATAGTTCTATTAGTTGCATTTTTTTATAATTCCATTTTTTTCTTCAATCGTATTAATACTATAAAGAAATATTAGTGTTAATATTAAATTATCAAATGTTTGATAAGCAGTAAATAACTCATTATTATAATCATATAGATATTCATTCCATAAATCATCAATTGTTTTTGAAGTTTCTAATTTTTGCAATAGATAACTACCAAAACCTAACAGTGATTGTGAAAAATTAATATGTTTTGAAGGCATTATCATCATTAGTCCTCTTTTGGTTCTTCAAAAATATCACAACTTTCAAAATACTTTGACATTATTGTAAGAACAGGCATTTGATAGCGATTTTCATTTTTAGGCACACATGTATTAATTATTTCCCAAAAAACATTATCGCTTTTATATTCCAGTCCTTTCCAATCTACTTTAATCTTTTCATATATTCCTGTCATTTGTTCCTGTAACTCTTGTGCTAATGGTGTTTGATTTGCTAGATATTTTTCTAATCCTCCTAAATTTATAGAACCCAAGTTCAACAAATCTGCCGAATGTGGACTTAGTTTATTGAATTTTATTTTTTCATCCCAATCAGGTCTTTTTATATCCCCCGCTTTTATTGGTAGGGGCAATTTCATAATATAACCTATAACCTCTTTTAATGCAGAATATTCTAAATTAGACAAATTTTCTGTATTTGGCAGAAAACCTACTACTTTTTGAATAATATCATCTTCAAAAGAAAAAACTTTTTCACTTAAATCGTCTGCTGTTAAAAAGCCACTTTCTTTAAGATTATATTTGTTTTTTAATGCTGTTAATGTTTGTTCTGCATCAGCATTAACGCCGTTAAATTTGTCGTTTACAACGAAATAAAACTCATTTACAGGAAACCATTGTTCCAATAAACCTGTAAAATCAGTATTAATTTTTTTTACTACATCAGGATAACTGTTTTTTATATCTTCAGGTGCATAAACTTGAAAGTAAATACCTTTATCTTCCACATAACCATCATTTTTTCTATCTCCGATATTTCCCCAAGCCTTTATTTTTCTAAAATTTGGTTCTGCATAGGACATAATTTCAGTAAATAAGTTTTCAAAAGCCTGTCCATTTGCTTTGAAAATCTTATTTTCAAAAAGTATTCTTGCTATTGTTTTTTCATCCCTATTCATATTACAAATATACAATCCTTCTTTTGATTTGTAAAATTTTTCTTTTTAATGCACCACAACGACTGTATATAGTTATTGTTCTTATACAACCAAATTGGAGTGATAAGAACAATTGTTTATATTTCTCTTTTATCATTTTAAAATTCCTCCAATTATTTTCAATAATTTCTTATTACTTTTTACCGTCAATCTTTTTGCTAATCATCATTTCCAAAGAGCCTACTTAAGTTCTTGAACACAGTGTTATATTTTGAAAAAATCTGTCAAATCAAAAAATGATATCGTTTTAAAAAGTTTATTAAAGATCTGGTATTCGGAATATTAAAATCTCAAAGCAGCATAGTTAGAAGAATTGTTCAAAGTTGTTAACGGCATTATAAAATGACACAATAAAGTGTACCGGTTTTGACTTCCAAAACTGTACCGGATTTAATTGCCATTGACAAACATAATAAAACGTTGTTTTAAATTTCTTTAGATGTTAAGGCACTAAATCACTTAACAGATGGCAGTTGCCACGCCGAAGGCTGTGGAGCTGTGTGTTACGCCTATTCTTTCTGGAATCAATTTCATTATCTTTAACGATTTTCAATTAATTCAAGTTTGTTATTCAACGGTTTGAATATGGTGCGTGCCACATTTTAAAGCTATTTACTTTCAGTTTACTACCAACGTTTATTAAAACTCTAATCTTCACATATACAATGACATGCGGCATGCCCTATATTTTTTGTTGGGCACTGGCTTTATTCTTCATGAAATGGATTTTCATCAAAAAATGTAGCTATATTTTCTTTTCCGTCAACCGAATAAATGTCAGAAATATTTAATCTTAACATAAGTAAATTAAACAACATTATTATTGTTTGATTTAAGTAATTTTCCCAAGTTATAGGATTAAAACTGAATTGGGAGTCAGCAAAACTTTGTCCTATATCATAAGTATTAATTTTTGTTTCTAAACCTGTAATTTCAATGTCATCTTTTCTTCTTTTAACAAGTATCCTACAATAAATTTCTGATTCAGATGCTTGCCCATAAACTCTTTGTAAATAATAGTTTGATTTGAATTCATTTGTTGTCATAATAAATTATTTTTTAATTGATAATTGATAAATAGCTGCTTTCAAAACTTGCCAAGATATTTTGGCCGTATGTTTATCTGGATTAAACCCTGAACTTAATTGTTCATATGGGTGAATATAATTTCTAAAATCTCTTAATGAATGACTAAATTTTTTCACATCTTCTTTAAGAAGTCCCAATTCATATGCTGTATCAATTAAATTATTTAAAGTCCATTCGTGAAGCTTTCTTACTTTTCCTTCTTTATTTTTGGGAGCAGATAAGGCCACATTAAACTCTTTGGGGTTTTTCAAAGCAACTCCTAATAAAATCCCTTCTAATGTGCTGCCACATAAGAAAATAACAGATAATGGAGCATTGATATTCAGACACTTTTCAATCTCTGTAAGTCTTCTGTTTAAAGTATCATTTATAACACCAGTTAATCCTATTTTTTCAAGATTAATATCTTTAAATTCATATTTTAAAAAGTCATCTTCCTTTAATTCATTTTTAGTGTCGGTTTGTTTAATTGTAATTTTTTCTGCTCGTTTAAAGGTTATTTCTGCGTCCTTTCTTACAACTTGCCATTTATCAAAAGCAAGATATTGATTGAATTCATTTATAAATTTATCAAGTTCTTCAAATCGACCAATATAATTAACAGGAGCAAACAACTTTTTAATACATCTATCTAAGTCTGCTGTTCCATTAAGTTTTGAAAGTTTCTCATCAGTATAAATCCATCTAGAAGGAAATCCTTTCCCATATACATCATTAAACCCTAAATCATTAAAAAATGAAACTAATTTAGGTCCAGAACGATATTCTGTTTCTTCATTAATAAGGTTTCTTAATTTTTCTAATGTTTTTTGACTTAATTTCATTCTTGTATTTTAGTTTTTAGCTTGTGCCCAACGACCGTATATAGTTATTGTTCTTATACAACCAAATTGGAGTGATAACAACAATGGCATATATTTTTCTTTTATCATTTTTATAATTCCTCCGATTATTTTCAATAATTTCTTATTACTTTTTACAGTCAATATTCTTGCTAATCATTATTTCCAAAGAGCCTCCTCAAGTTCTTGAACACAGTATTATATTTTGAAAAAATATGTCAAATAAAAAAAAAATGATATCGTTTTAAAAAGTTTATTAAAGATCTGGTATTCGGAATATTAAAATCTCAAAGCAGCATAGTTAGAAGAATTGTTCAAAGTTATTAACGGCATTATAAAATAACACAATAAAGTGTACCGGTTTTGACTTCCAAAACTGTACCGGATTTAATTGCCATTGACAAACATAATAAAACGTTGTTTTAAATTTCTTTAGATGTTAAGGCACTAAATCGCTTAACAGATGGCAGTTGCGGTGCTCTTCCCGCTTTTCTACCTGCGTCCTAAATTTCTCCGACATTTCTCCGTCATTTATCCGCCATTTATCGTGTATTTTCATTTGTAATATAAACATATTTTATCATTTTTCTTTCACCGACTTTTATTAATAAATCTTTCTCAACTAACTCTTTTAAATCTTTTAGGGCAGTTGAGTCAGAAATATTGAATTTTTCAGCATATTTAGAATTCGAAATTTCTTTATCATTTTTCCAAAGAAGCAAAGCTTCAATTTGACGATTATTCAGATTTTGTTCGTTTAAATATTGGTTGTCCATTAAATGTAAATTTTCCAATAGCATTTCCGTTATCATTTTTCCCAATGAAAATTATTCCGCCTTCTGCATTTGCAAATCCACAAATCCATTTTATGTAATCATCTTTCCAAGTTTCTTTCCACTCAATATTTTGACTTTCTTGCATTTATTATTCCTTTTATCTTCAATAATCTTTAACCTTTTTGTAGGAATATATCTGTCAAATCAAATTGCTTTGATTATTTTTTATTTTATAAGAGTGCAGGTAAGGTATGTCGCCTGCCACACCGAAGGCTGTGGAGCTGTGTATTATCGGCTATTCTTTCTGAGCACAATTTCATTATCTTTTAACAATTTTCAATTAATTCAAATTTGTTATTCAACGGTCTTGGCTATGAGCAGTGCGGGTTTTCGAAGCACTTCATTTCCAAATCGTTATGTCGTTTATTTTTACTCATTATTTTCAATTTTATCACTTTTGCCCGCATTGCTTATAGCCGTTGTTGTGGGTAGTGCCTTAATCATTCGTTATTGCTTTTTCAGGTATCGCCGGTAATCCTTGTCTTTGTAAATAGAACGAATATTTTTGTTGTATTGCTGTTATGTATGGTGGTAAAATTCTACCTATTCGAGTTTTGTTAAATTCTCTTTGTTCTCTCTTTTCTTTTGTAAACAATTGTTGTTTCCATTCAAACATAAAAAGTTTATCAAAGTTAATTTTCAAAATCTTGTTATCATAGACAAATGGTATAACTGATGAATTTTTTCTTTCGATGATAGAGCCTTTTTCAATCGTAACATCTTTGTCTTTTAATATTTCACATTCAAGACAGTATAAGAATGGGTTATAATTTGCTTCATTATGTCTTATTGATTTACCACCTTTTTTGATATTATCTTTATCTCTAATAATGTCACAATCAGGTCTTATATTTAGAAACAATTTCTTTTTTTCTTTTGAACTACCATTTTCAATTTCATACTGAAATAATTCAAACAAATCTCCAATAGCAGGGTATTCAGGTGGTAATGAATCATTGTTAATAAATCTTTCAGCTTCAAGCACTTTTCTCAATTCATCTTTTCTCAATTCATCATCACTAATACTTATAATATCTTCATCAAATTCAATCGGTTCAGTTCTTGCCATTATATTCTTGAATATGAAATTACCAAGCTCATAATTTACATCTGAACCATCATCTGTAAAGGTCTTTTGTAATACGGAAGGCCATTTATGGTTGATATTGTAAAACTCCCAAAACAGTCTGTTTTTTGCTTGATTTAGTGCATTTTCCCACTCTTTAAGAACATAAATTGAAGGTGTTTGCTTTAACCAACTTTCTATTTCGCCAAATAATTTATTCTTTTCTTCATCAGATAGCAGATCATTTTTCTTTTTGACAAATATATAATTGCTTGAATGCTCATTATATAACCTTGCTTCTTTCAATTTATTAATAATAGTATCTGGATTTAAATGGCTAAAAATAAAAATCGGAACAAATGCAATTTCTTTTAATTTTTTTATAAATTCGATATTGTCTTTGGGGTTATAACTCGAATTAATTAAAGTAGTTTCTGTTGCTCCAGTTACACTCCCAACTGTTGAATCAGTTATGCTTGGTGATAATTCCCAGTCTAATAAAATAAAACTGATATTACTAAAATTTGAGATAATGCTATTATCAGGGATATCATCATATTTGAGTAATGGTATTTTTTCTTTTTTTAGTTTATCAACAATTTTCAATATTAAATCATCACTTTCAGTATCATTGATCTTATCATCAATAACTACTGCAACTCCTTTAAATAGTTTTTTTATATCCATAATTAATCCTCTTTAACAAAACTTACAACAAAATTAGCTCCGGATAATACCTTTTCAGAATTGGTGTCAGCTAACCAAATTGCATAGTCAATTCTTTCAAGAAGTTGACGAGCTATATATAATCCAAGCCCTCTACCTTCCTCCCCTTTACCGGAATAAAACGGTTCAAAAATATATGGTATATCCTCTTTATTTACACCCGGTCCATTATCAGAAAAAATTAGCTTACCTTCATTTCCATCAAGTGTGATCAAAATTGATTTGTTCTTAATGTTTACAGTATCTAACCAGTAAATGGCATTATCAAAAAGATTAATAAAGAGTTGCAATAAAATAGCATCTGTGCATTTCGCAATTAAGGGGGAACCAATTTTATTTGTATCTACTTTTATTTTATATCTATTTAATACATTCTTATAAATCCTAATAACTTTTTCAAGAACATCTATAACCCTGATATTTCTTCTTCGTTGTTTTGTTGATTTAAACATTACTTGGATATCATTCATTTGCGATTCTACAAACGAAAATATTCCTCGCAACTTGTGTAACTCTTCAACTGCATCATCTGTGGTTTTAGATTTATTTATCAAGTCTTTTATCAAATCATCAATACCTAAAATTCCTTTTGTAAGCATTGACATCATATCGTGGGAAGCAACTTCCACAGACATTCCAACACTTGCCAAGTCTTCGGTTGTTTCAACTCTTTTTACTAAATAATTTCTTTCAAGTTTATAGGTTCTTGCAAGATTATTAACAGCATTCAGGATGGCTTTATTATCTTTAAAATTTTCTTTTATTTCATCAAGTTGTCTCTCTATTTCTTGGGTTTTAAAAACATCTTGTTCTTTTTTGTTTTTTTGATAATCTATTAAGTATTGCTTAAACTGTTTTTGCCGATAATATGAAAGAAATGATTGAATTAACGCAATAAAATCTTGTGTGGCATTTCCTTCATCAATTAAACCTTCTCTGTTTGTTTTATCTTTTAATTCAGGATTTTCTGTTTTAGATATTTCGATAACACCTACAACTTGGTCATTACTAAAAAACTGTCCGGCAGATATGGTTCCACGAAACATATCAAGTTTCAACCAATCATCATCAGGATTACCATATGGATAAACTCTAATTCCATCACGATATAAGTATATTCTATGTTCTTTAATTAGTTTTTTATCATCTTTGTCGAGTAAAAATTTTAACGGTGCATTACTGTTTAAATCAAAGATGTAAAAGTTGTATTTAAAGTTTCCACATTCAGGTTTCCTAAACACATTAGTGCAAGTTTCTTTTTCTTTTTTTTCATCATATGTTTTAATACAGAAATGTTCTTTATATAATTTAATTCCTTTTATCTGAGAGTCATTTATGTTTAATAATTTTGGACTATCATTTTCACTATAAACAAATTCACCTTTTTGGTTATCAAATTTCCCTTGAATCTTGAAAACTGCCTTTGTTTCCAATAATCCTGATAATTTATCTAAATATTTTTCAGATAATGAAATACGTTCCTTATTTATATAAAATCCAACAGTAAATTCATCTTCACTGCTTTTTGGATGAAAAATTTTGTCAAATATTGATTGAAGTTTTAAAATATCCTTATAAATACTTTCAATTTTCTTTCTTGACCATTTCCCTTTTAATCCTGATATTTCAATTATAGTTCCGTGATTGTCTTGGTTCACTTTTTTATATTCTACATCAACAGTTTGATTAAGTATTTTTTTAGGGTCGTCAATATTTACTTCAATATCTATATTGTCAATAAATAACTCTTTTTCTTTGTTATTTTCAGTTAAAAAGTTCTCGTCATATGCCGACAAATCATAATTTATTTCATATTCTTTGTTTGAGTTTTCGGGACGGGTTGTTATAAGTATTTTATTCCCTAATTTTAAAATTGCAAAACGACCTATACCTTTTTCTCCTTGAACAATCCTTCCTTTTTTTGTTGTATAAGTTTCCCCTTTGCCTTTAAATTTATTTGGTGTAGCCGGATTCATCCAACTTTTTTCAATAGTTTCAAGAGACATTCCTGTCCCATTGTCTCGAATAACAATTTTTGAATTTTTATTTATTTCAAAATTTTCACCGAAATTCTCAAAACTTACCTTTACCCAATCAGCATCAGCATCATATGAATTTTTTATCAATTCTGTTAATGCTATTTGCTCATTTTTAATCAATTGCTCGCCAAGCATTGTAAGCAATCTGGCGTAAGGTCTTATTTTAAAAGTTTTTTTGTCCATTTCTCTTTTTTCCTATTACTATAAATTCTTCCGAATAAACTTTACGACTGTTCCTATCAGTTGTAAATTTACCACTCTTATCTCTATATGGTGTTAATATTTTATTTGAAATTTTGCGCTTTGTAATTTCAATATCTACAAAGCCTGCATTTAGCATACTTTCTGCAAGATGTTTTGCATTATTTATCCTAACACCTTTATATTCTGTATTACCGATAACAAAAAGAGCTATCCCGTTATCATTCAACATATTAAAAGATTTTTGAATAGTTCTTTGCATATCAACAAAATATTTTGCTGTTGATTTGGCTTTTCGCTTATCCTGATTATATAGTCTAAATACAATATCTTCACCTGTTTTATTTAATATCTTTACGTCTTTTATAAAATCGGAATTATGATACAAACTTCCGATAGACCCTTCTCGTAAAGATTTGTAATCATCAGCAAAATCTAACCATAATGTAGAAAGTTGATGTAAATCTGCATATTCATACGAAGTAACATAAGGCGGGCTTGTTACGATTAAATCTATAAATGGTTTTCTTGTTTTTTTATTTAAAAAATTGATGTTTTCTATTTTTACACGAGATTTATTGTTAATATCATTTTCTAAATTAGCAATTCTCATAATATCAAATTGCTTTGAAAAAGCGATTAGCACATCGGCTGGTTTCTTATTAGGATCAATTTGTGGTTTAATTGATTTTGTTAACCACTTTGAAGTAGGTTTTAAGATATTAGAAAATGCCGTAAGAAAAAAGTTAAAATATTTACTTTTTAGTGGAATACTTTGATAAATTGAAAGTTTAAGTTTTAGTAAATCAGCTATTTGTTCTTCTTTGAACCAATACCAAATCCGTTCATTAATTTCTTTCAAATCGTTTCGACTGATATTAATTTTTTGATAGTTTATTAAAATTGTATCATAATACTTAACCAAAATAGAGTCTATATAAACCTGACTTTTAGTTTTTGCTATTAATGTGGCAACAGGATTTATATCACTACCCCAAAAGTTTTTTCCGTTTCTTGTTGCTTCATAAGCTGTGGTTCCGCAACCACAAAACATATCTGCAATCCAGTTTGTATTTTGCTTGTAATTTTCAGCATAATCTATTGCTTTACTTGTAATAAATGCTGGAAATTTTGCAGGGTATGCGTGAATTCTGTGCATTTTATTTTCTTTGACATCTCCTGTATTCCAAAATTCTTCAATTGGAATAGCGTCAAAATCGATATTTATATTTCCATTTATTTGCATTGTCTTTCTCTTCTTTTATTGCATTACCCACAATGACTGTATATAGTTATTGTTCTTATACAACCAAATTGGAGTGATAAGAACAATGGCATATATTTTTCTTTTATCATTTTTATAATTCCTCCGATTATTTTCAATAATTTCTTATTACTTTTTATAGTCAATATTCTTGCTAATCATCATTTCCAAAGAGCCTCCTTAAGTTCTTGAACACAGTGTTATATTTTGAAAGAATCTGTCAAATCAAAAAATGATATCGTTTTAAAAAGTTTATTAAAGATCTGGTATTCGGAATATTAAAATCTCAAAGCAGCATAGTTAGAAGAATTGTTCAAAGTTGTTAACGGCATTATAAAATGACACAATAAAGTGTACCGGTTTTGACTTCCAAAAATGTACCGGATTTAATTGCCATTGACACCGCCTAATGGTGTAACCCCATTTCCGATTTTTTTACTGTATCTTTCACTCTTCTAATTTCCCACTCTTCAGGAATTTTCAATCCAATCAATACCGCTTGG
>JAMOQM010000019.1 GCA_027064005.1 Candidatus Cloacimonadota bacterium
TAGCTATTGATAAAACGGAAAATGTTCTCGCTTCGTTTAGCTCCGACAATATTTTTGATTTCAGCGGAAAGTTGATTATCCCGGGTTTGATAAATACTCACACTCATATTCCAATGAGTTATTTACGTGGCTACGCTGATGATTTACCTTTAGAAACTTGGTTAAAAAAATATATTTGGCCGACCGAAAATCATTTTAATAAGCCGGAATATATTTATGATGCTTCTATTCACGGTATTGCAGAACTTATTTTTAACGGAATTACCTGTTTTAACGATATGTATTTTATCGAGGACAAAACTGCCGAAGCTGCCAAAAAACTCGGAATTAGAGCAATTCTCGGTGAAGGAATAATTGATTTTGATGATGAAGGGAAAAATACGGGGAAAGTCTTGAATAAAATTGAGAAATTAATCGAAAATTATCAAGATGATAAAATTAAATTTTCCGTTTCTCCTCATTCTATTTATACTTGCACAAAAAATTCCTTAATAAAAGCTTCAGAATTTTCTAAAAAGAATAATCTTCTCTATCATATTCATCTTTCCGAGACAAAAAAAGAAGTTGCCGATTCGATTAAGAATTTTGGTAAGCCGCCGGTAGAATATCTTAATGATTTGAATATATTAAGCCCAAATACTATTGCAGCTCATTGTATCCATCTTTCAGATAAAGAAATAGAAATATTAGCTCAAAAAGAAGTTTCCGTTTCCTTAAATACAAAAAGTAATTTTAAACTCGGTTCCGGCGTTGTCCCCATAAAAAGAATGTTACAAAAAAATATCAGACTTACTTTTGGAACTGATAGTGTCGCTTCCAACAACAATCTTTCTATTATTGAAGAGATGAGTTTTACTTGCAAAATTAAAAAGGGTTTATATCATGATCCAACAATTTTACCTGCATTTAACGTTTTGAAAATGGCAACAATCGAGGCGGCAAAAGCTCTTCATATCAATGACAAAGTTGGTTCGCTTGAACCGGGTAAATGTGCGGATTTCATTAGTTTTGATTTAGACAATTTCATTAATTCTCCAATGTACAATCCTTATAGTTTGATTATTTATTCGATAAATTCTTCATTTATTAAAGATGTTATTATCAGCGGAGAATTTGTTTTGAAGAACAGAAAATTATCCTTTTATGATGAAAATGAGATTTTAGAGAAAGCCAAATTCTATCAAAGTAAAATAATGGAATTCAAAAAAACTCTTTAAACTGTTATGATAAAGATAACGGAAATAACAAAAAATATAACCTTATTTACCGGAACGTCATCGGTTAATTCAACTTTAATTGAATATGAAAATTTTGTAATTGTTATTGATACAATGCTTTTACCAAAAGATTCCAAAGAATTGGCAAAATTAATCAAAAAGAAAAATAAACCTGTAAAATATATTTTAAATACTCATTGGCACAGCGACCATTGTTACGGAAATCGATTTGTTAAAGATGAAAATACGACGATTATTGCTCATAAAAAATTTTTGGAAACAATAACTTCTGAGAAAAACGTTCTTTATCCCGGTAGAAAAAATATTATCGAAAATTCAAATCTCGTTTTCCCAAATATAACCTTCTCGGAAAAATTAATTCTTAATGAAAATCCCGAGTTGCATTTTTTACATTTTCCCGGTCATTCTCCCGATTCATCAATTATTTGGATTCCTTCCGAAAAAATTATCGTTGCCGGAGATAATATTCTAAATAGTAATAGCAGGAAAATTGCCGTTCCCTATTTCTTTTGGGGAAATCCGGAGGAACTTCTTCTTTCTTTGAAAAAAATAAAAGATTTGCAACCTAAAATTATTTTGCCCGGGCACGGAATGCCGACTGTTTTAAACAAAGTGGATAAAGATATTTTATACCTGCAAAACATAATTGAAAAATATAGAAAAATGGCGACAAGTATTCAAAGTAAGAAATTCCTTAATCTTTCTGAAACAGACTTAATTCCAAATACAAAACCGGAAGATTTTTGGGTACACAAAATGCATACAATGAACATATCAAAAATGAATAAAATTTATAAAATTAATTTCTCGGAGGAAAAATGAAAAAAATCATAACTACAATTGTCTTATTATGCGGAATAATGCTTCTTTCAGCTTATAAATATCCCGCAAAAGTAAAAACTGACAACAAAGTTAAAATTGTTCACAAACTTAACGCTCTCGGAATCTCAATCGATAACGTTGACAAAGACGGAAACATTATTATGTATATTGATGATTCTGATTTGGATGCCATTCATAAATTGGGACTTAACCCTATTAGAATTCCTAATGAAGCAAAAAATTATGCTGATAAATTATGGAATGACACTAAAAATTCCAAAAATCCAATGGACGAATATTATACTTATGAAGAATATACTCAAATTATGCAAGATATTGCAGCTCAATATCCAAATATTTGTCATCTTGAAAGTGCCGGACAATCGGTGCAAGGAAGAGAACTTTGGTTTATGGAAATTTCCGATAATGTGAATGTTCAGGAAGATGAACCCGAAGTTAAGCTTATTTCGACAATGCACGGAGATGAACCTGTAGGATATGTTAATTTGGTAAAATTGATTCAATTATTGACATCTCAATACGGAACTGATCCTCGAATAACTAATATTGTGGATAATACGGAAATTTGGATTAATCCTCTTATGAATCCGGACGGATATACTTTACATCAAAGAGAAAATGCCAATAACGTCGATCTCAACCGATCTTTTCCCGATATTGTTACCGAACAAGATAATAATACTCCGGACGGAAGAGAACCGGAAGTTCAGCATATTATGAATTTTACCGCAAATCATACATCCGATTTATCAATGAATTTCCACACCGGATCCGTAGTTGTTAATTATCCCTGGGATAGAATTCCTGATTTGGCACCCGATAATGATTTGTTGATTCAGCTTTCTTTAGCTTATGCCTCACACAATCCGGAAATGAGCAATAGTACTCAATTTGAAAACGGAATTACAAACGGATACGCTTGGTATGAAGCTGACGGCTCAATGCAAGATTGGAATCTTTTCTTTGAAAATGATATTGAAATAACAGCAGAATTGGATTATACCAAATGGCCTCCGGCAAGTGATTTGCCGAATTTGTGGACCAACAATAAAGAATCGCTTCTGAGCTATATTGAAGAAGCCCAAATCGGAATTAGAGGTATTGTTTCCGACCCGGAAGGTAATCCGTTAAACGCAATTATTCAAATTGCCGGAAATACACAACTTGATAATACAGACCCGGATGTAGGAGATTATCACAGATTACTTTTGCCGGGAACTTATCAAGTAACTTATTCTGCGACAGGATTTGTACCGCAAACTATCGAAGTAACCGTTAATGAAGGTGATGCAACAATTCAAAACGTAACTCTTCAACCGGCAGAAAGCTTAACGTTTAACGGAACTGTTTTGAGCAATTTGAGTCAACCGATAAATAATGCCGAAATTCAATTATTAGATACCGATTATCCGATTGTAAATAGCGATTCCGAAGGAAATTTTTCAATAGAAAATGTTCTTGAAGGTAATTATCAAATCTCAATTTCCGCAGACAATTTTATGACATATCTTGGAAACATAACAATTTCGGAAGAAAATAATAATCAAATATTTTATTTGGGTCCACCGGCATTTTCCGATGATTTTGAAGACGGAGCTTTAGCCTGGGATCTTGAAGACGATTGGGGAACTCAAACGGAAAATAACAATACTTTTCTTTCCGATTCTCCGAATGGAAATTATCAGAACGACGAAAATTCTTCGGCAACTTTAACTGATGCAATTGATCTTTCTACAGCAAGTTACGCATTCATTATTTTTGATGCAAAATATAGTCTGGAAACAAATTATGATTTTGCGTATTTTGAAGTTTCCACTGATGGAAATTCCTGGAATACTATCGCTACTTTTAACGGTAACTCGGATTGGAATAATTTCAACTATAGTCTTAATGATTATATCGGTGAAAATCTTTACCTTAGATTTAGATTGGAATCCGATAGTTCTGTTGAGCAAGATGGAATCAGCATAGATAATATTTTAATTGGAGCTGATAATTTTGTAGTTGATAATGATGACAATACAAGTGCAACCATAAATACAATTATTTTGAATCAAAACTATCCAAATCCTTTCAGTCCAACCGGATCTGAACGTGGAAATTCAACAACAATTTCATTTACAAT
>JAMOQM010000020.1 GCA_027064005.1 Candidatus Cloacimonadota bacterium
GGGGGGTAGTTATTGAAACTTGTATAAAATAAGCTAATGTTTTAAAGAATATTTTACCTTTACCGCCTTTTTTAAAACACCAAAAATTATCTGCGAAATTTTTCATTAATTCTCCTACGAAGATTCTTGTTATTACTTTTATTTTAGAAATAATAATTGTCAAACTTTTTGTTAATATTTTTTTCGATGAATCGGATTCATTTTTTAGAGAACATCTTAACTCCTCATTTTTCAATGAGAAAGAAAGAAATTTTAGCCACTGATAACACTGATAAACACAGAAAAGATAAAGAAAGACAGAAAAAAAATAAGTTAAGAACATCGAAATGTTCCGGTTACTGCCGGATCTTTCGATTGTACGAATTTAAAAAAAAAAGAATTTAACCACTGATAACACAAATAAACACAGAAAAGAAAGATTCCCCGATACTCAATAATGAAGAAAGATGATAACCGGATGATTGTCATTCCTGTGAAAAAAAATGATTATCATTCCCGTGAAAACGGGAATCTATTATTTTATTCGGAAAAATAAAAACCAACCGGAAGACAAAAAAAGATAAGATTTTATCCACTGATAGCACAGATAAACACGGATAAAAATGTATTTTTAGTAAATCGAAGCACTCCAAATAAATCTTAATTGCTTTTGAAGTTTAGATTTTTACATTCTTCATTTTACTTTTTACTTTTTACGTTGCTTCTCTTTCTTCTCTTTCATTCAAAATTCAAAATTAAGAATTCAAAATTAATTAAGTTTATTTCTTCTTTTTTCCTCATTATTCATCATTCATTGTTCATTATTCATTTTGTTTTGAAGTCGAACAATCGGAAGAACTCCCCGCCGGTCGTACATTCCGATGTTCTTAAATTTGTTTGTAACGACTTACAAAGTCGTTGTACTTCTTTCTTCATTTTACTTTTTAGTTTTTTCTTTTTACTTTTCTTTTCTTAAATTCGTGTTAATTCGTCTTAATTTGTGTAAATTTGTGGTTAATTGTTAAAGTCTGTGGTTAATAACAAATATTAGTTAAGTGAAATTATTTATACTGACAATTAATATTGTGCTTGACTTCTCAACAAAAATCATAAATTAAAGAAAAAAAATACTAAAGGATTTTAAATGAAATTATCAGATGTAATCACAGCGTTAGAAGCCGAGCTTTTGGTAACAGGAGTTTCACTTGAAATAGATGTTCCATGTGCGTTTGGTTCTGATTTGATTAGTGACATTTTAATGTGCACAAAAGAATCAACCTTATTATTAACAGGAATAACAAATCATCAAATTATTCGTCTTTCAGATATGATTGATTTAACCGCTATTGTTTTTGTAAGAGGAAAGAAGCCTTCTGAAGATATAATTAAAATGGCTCAAGACAGAGAAATGCCATTATTAACTACCAAATTTACAATGTATCAATCAAGTGGAATTTTGTATAATTTAGGACTTAGAAGTTGTAAAATATAATGAGTGAATATACATATATAAATCCTAAATTTGAAAAAGAAATAAACGAATTTAGCAAAAAAACATTGGTACCGGAATTAACCCTAAATTATGATATTAAAGTTAGAGATTTTGTTAATACGGGAAATGCTTCGGCAGATATTAAATTAACTTTGAAAAGATTGGGTGTATCTTCTCCTGTTTTAAGAAGAGTTGCTATTTCATCTTATGAAGCCGAGATTAATATTACTGCCCATTCAAAAGGTGGAAATATTATCTGTAATGTTTATCCTGAATTTGTTCATATACAATTTAAAGATAAAGGTCCCGGCTTGAAAGATATTGAACAAGCAATGATTCCGGGATGGTCCACAGCTGATGATGCTGTAAGAGAAATGGGTTTTGGTGCCGGTTTAGGTCTTCCTAATATTAAGAAAAACTCAGATTATCTTCATATCGTTTCAGCTGAAAATTCCCCGACACTTGTCGAGATACTAATTTTTTATATTGAGAAGTAAAATGAAAAAAAACTATTTTCACGCAATAAAAATAAATTCTAATTTATGTGATGGATGTACGAAATGCATTAAAAGCTGTCCAACAAAAGCATTAAGAGTACGTAATGGAAAAGCGGAAATTGATGAAAATCGATGTATTGATTGTGGAAAATGCGTTTTAGAATGTCCTAAAGATGCCATAGAAACTTTTGCGGATAATTTGTCCGTAATTAATGATTTCAAATATAAAGTTGCGGTTATCCCAGCTTCATTTTCCGGTCAATTTAACGAAGCAGTAAACTATCGAAGAGCAAAAAAGGCTGTCCTAAGTTTAGGATTTGATGAAATTGCCGATGAGTCAATGGTTACAGATATTATGGGTAACTTTATTCAAGATTATATCAGGAATCATGAAAATATACGACCGATTATTTCAAGTAATTGCCCGGCTGTTGTTAGATTAATCCAAGTTAGATTCACGGATCTTCTTCCAAATATTTTGCATTTGGAATCTCCAATGAGTATTATAGCAACTTATGTTAGAGAAAAAATTTCGCATGAGAAAAAAATCAATAAAAAAGATATTGGTGTTTTTCCAATAGTTCCTTGTATTGCTCAAGTAACAGCTGTTCACCAACCGGAAGGAACATATCAACATCTTCATGACGGGGCTATTTCTATTCGCGAGATATACCGAAAGGTTATGGATATTTATGAAGAGGTAGAGAATTATGATGATATTTGCTCGTTCCCCGATGGTTTGAAATGGGCTATTGCCGGATTAAAAGCAGAATATATCGCAGAAAAAGATATTGACGTTCTTTCTGTTTCAGGGATTGATAACGTAATTGATATTTTGGCAAAAATAGAAAACGGGCAAATTGAAAAATATGATTTTGTCGTGATGGATAGTTGCACTGAAGGTTGTATTGGTGGAATTTTAAATATTGAGAATCCCTTTATTGCAGAAGCAAGATTAAAAAAAATTATGCGAAATTCAAAGCATAAAAATAAATTTTTTAATGATAAATATTTCACAAAATTGTATAAAGACAATTTTTACAATGTAAATCCTTTGCAACCAAGATCTATTATGAAGTTAGACAAGGATATAAAATCATCGATTTTGAAAATGAGAGAAATCAGGAAAATTAAAGATTTATTACCCGGGTATGATTGTGGAGCTTGCGGAGCACCAACCTGTTGTGATCTTGCTGAAGATATTGTCGAAGGAAAGGCAAGTTTGGACGATTGTTTAATTTTAAAAGATAAAAAATAGAGGTTATTATGAAATTACAAAAAATTATTGAGTCAGTTGACGGGAAAATTTTAACAGAAAATATTTTTCGAGATATTGATATTTCAGGTGCTTATTCTTCAGATTTATTAAGTGATGTTATGGGTAATTCACATCAAGGCGAAATTTGGATAACAATTATGCGACATCTTAATGTAATTGCGGTAGCTTCATTAGCGGAAATGCCGGTGATATTATTTCCTAAAAATTTTAATCCTGATGAAAAAGTAATAGAAAAGGCAATTTCTGAAAATATAATCCTGATTACAAGTCCTTATCAAACCTTTGAAATATGTGGTAAAATATATAATCTTCTAAATAAAAGTGATGAAATGGTATAAAGCGGATCTTCATATACATTCTGTTTTATCTCCATGTGGCAGTTTAGAAATGTCACCAAAAGCAGTAATAAAAAAAGCTAAAGAAGAAAAGCTCGACATTATTGCTATCACTGATCACAATTCACTTCTTAATTGCCCTGCGTATTCCTATTATGCTACTAAAGAAAATATTTTTTTTATAAATGGTGTTGAAATACAAACATCTGAAGAAATCCATATAATTGCTCTTTTTCCAAATTGGGAAATAGCTGAGAAATTTAATGATGTTCTTTATAAATCACTATTACCAATTGCAAATGACCCGGAATTTTTTGGAGATCAAGTTGTTGTAGATAAGGATGAAAATATCGTTAAGTTTTTAGAAACAGCTTTAATAAATTCCTCAATCTGGACTTACGAAGAAACGATTCAAAAAATAGAAGAATATGAAGGGATTTATTTCCCGGCTCACATAAATGCCGGCAATTACAGTGTTTTATCTCAATTGGGTTTTGTACCGAAAATACCAAAATTGTACGCAACAGAAATTATTTTAAAGGAAAGTTATGAGAATTTTATAAAAAATAATCCCAAATTTTCAGAGTTAAATTTATTAAC
>JAMOQM010000021.1 GCA_027064005.1 Candidatus Cloacimonadota bacterium
TGTGAAATATACCCTGCACCTTTCGATGTGGTTTTTAGTGAAAAAGGCAAAAAAGATTCAGAGATAAAAAATGTTGTTCAACCGGATTTATCTATTATTTGTGATAAAAATAAATTGAATGATAAAGGTTGTCTCGGTGCTCCGGATTGGATAATTGAAATTTTGTCGCCATCCACTTCTTCTAAAGATTTGAATGAGAAATATTTTCTTTATGAGAAATTTGGCGTGAAAGAATATTGGATAGTTGAACCGTCCGAACAAATCGTGCTGGTATATTCCCTGAAAAGCGGTAAATATGAAAATACTTTCCGTTATACAAAGGAGGATTCGGCGGTGACTATTTTTGAAGATTTGAGCATAAATTTATCTGAAATATTTAATGATTAATGGAATCACAATAATAAGAAAACCACGAATTTCACGAATTTAAGATTGTGTCATTTAAATAAAAAGATAATTTGTGTAATTCCTTAAAATTCGTGTTAATTGGTGGGAAGTATTTGAGCTAAATTATTGCGACAGAACATGCTATATATAAATAGAAAATAATCAACATAGCATTTAATAGAACTTTTGACAGCAAAAAAATTTATAAATTCCGTTATGAGAATAACCTATTGAAGGGAAACTTATTTTTTAAACTAAGAATATTTTTTATTAATTAAAAAAACTTACCGTTGAAATTTGTCAATATCAAGGTTGTGATGTTTCAACATTTCAGTACTATATTTTTATCCTAAATTCGAATAAAAAAAGACTTAACTTATTGACCTGTATGGAAAAAGAAAATTTGATAAACTTTTGGCACAACTAATGCATTGTAAATTAGCGAATTGCCTTAAAGACTATTTGGTTATTCAAAATCAAGTAGTCTTTTTTAGTTTTAGGAGAAATCTGGTTTTTTATCTAGATTTAGTCGGAATTTAATATCATAAAATAATTTTTATTTTTAGGTTAACTTTATTTAGTTGGAGAAGGATATGAAAAGATTTTGTGCTGTGTTATTTTTTATGTTTATTAGTGCTATAGTTTTTGCTCAAACTGTTTTAGCTCCCGGTGATATTGCATTTACCGGAGTGAATATGGATAATCCTGATCAGTTTTCGTTTGTTTTTTTGGTAGATATTCAAAATGGAACGGAAATTAAGTTTTCAGATAATGGCTGGAAGTCTGATGACACTTGGCGAGGGGGAGAAGGAACACAAACCTGGACAGCCGATCGAGCTTATACTAAAGGTGAAGAAATTGTTATCGATGCAAATGGTCCGAGTTTATCTGCATCCGGAGATCAATTGATTGCATATCAAAATGATTCCGATATGATTGCGGCTATTAATGATAAAGATCATCATATTTGGCAAGATGAGGCTACCAGTTCTAATACATCGACTCTTCCTAAAGATTTGATCAATGGCACAACCTGTGTCGCTCTTGAAGAAACTGACAACATCAAATATAACCGAAGTGTTACTTCCGGAACTAAAGAAGAATTATTGGCTGCTATAAATGATTATAATAATTGGTCGGGAAGTAATTCAACAAGGCAAGATCTTTCAACAGAGGGTTTTACGGTAAATGACAGCAGTTTGCCGGTGGAGCTTTCTTCTTTTAATGCTATTCAATCTGGTGAAAATTCAGTTAAAATAGAATGGGTCACACAATCGGAAACAGACTTGCTGGGTTACAATATTTTAAGAAATACAAGTGCGGACGAGGAAACTTCCCAAAAAATAAATCCTCTAATAATAAGTTCGCATAATTCACCAACTACTACAAATTATGAATTTCAGGATGAGGATAATTTTGATCAGACGAAATATTTTTATTGGTTGGAATCTGTGGACTTGTCCGGAATATCAGAGCTATTTGGTCCAATTTCTGTTACGCTTTCTACGCCGGGTGGAAATATAAATGGAAGTCAGGGTGGAATAATTTCCACGAAATTGAAAAACAATTTCCCCAATCCGTTTAATCCGGAGACTACAATCAGCTTTACTTTAAACGAAAGTAAGTTGACCGAAATTAATATTTATAATATCCGAGGAGAATTAATCAAGAATCTATACCATGGATTTGCAGATAAAGGTGAAAATCAAATAAATTGGAATGGGAAAAATAATAATGATAAGGAAGTCGCAGGTGGTATTTATTTTTATAAGATGAAAACTGCTGATTATTATTCAATTCATAGAATGATTTTGCTGAAATAAATTTATTTAACGTAGGGACTAACAGAGGATGTTTTACGTCCTCTTTTTTTTGTTTTGAATTAGAAAATTAGACTAATTTAACATAAAATATTTAATAGAACAGCTAAATTTTTGCTTTAAGACATTCAAAGTAAGATTCTGTATTTTCTTTTTATTGGACAAAATATAAACGAAAGATATTGCGGAATGGAATTCAAAAAAAATAATTTGGAGGATTTGTGAAAAAAGTACATTTAATTGTTGGAGCGAGACCGAATTTTATGAAAATGGCTCCTTTGTATAAAGAGTTTGAAAAATATCCTAAAAAATTTGAGATAAAGCTTATTCATACCGGGCAACATTATGATGAGAAGATGAGTAAATTTTTCTTTGATGATTTGGAAATGCCGAAACCGGACGAATATTTAAGCGTTGGATCAGGTTCTCATGGGATTCAAACAGCAAAAATTATGGAAAGATATGAAGCAGTTTTACTTCGTGATATTCCTGATTTGGTAATTGTGGCAGGTGATGTAAATAGTACGGTAGCTTGTGCTATTGATGCTGTAAAGTTGCATATTCCGGTTGCACATCTTGAATCCGGATTAAGAAGTTTTGACCGTTCAATGCCCGAGGAGATTAATAGGATTCTTACGGATTCAATTTCAGATTATTTGCTAACTCCTTCTTTGGACGGCAATGAGCATCTTAAAAATGAAGGAATTGATGAGAAAAAAGTCTTTTTTGTAGGAAATATCATGATCGATTCTTTAATGAATTATCGTGAAAAAGCTAAGAACTCTCTGATTATGGATAAGGTTGGAGTTGATAAAAACGATTTTGTTTTGATTACACTTCATCGTCCTTCTAATGTAGATTCTAAAGAAGGATTTCGGATAATTTTGGAAGCATTTAAAAAAATTGGCGAGTCAACAAAATTAGTGTTTCCAATACATCCTCGAAGTAAGAAAAATATTGAAAAATTGGGTTTGGGTGAACTTCTTAAAAGTATTCCCAACCTAAAATTAATTGATCCGGTAGGATATTATGACTTTATGAATTTGCAAATGAATGCGAAATTTATTTTGACCGATTCGGGCGGGATTCAAGAAGAATCAACATTTTTCGGAATTCCTTGTCTAACTTTAAGACCGAATACTGAACGTCCAATCACAATAACCGAAGGGACAAATCAATTGGTTAAATTAGAAACGGAAGATATTATTTCAAAAGCACAGGTTATTTTGAATGGGGAACATAAACAAGGAAGAATTCCTAAATTTTGGGATGGTAAAACCGCTTTTCGAATTGTTAATATTTTTAAATAAATTAGTTTTGTTCGCTTTGAATTTTAGTTGTGAAAAAGAAAAAAATAAATTTAAACGGGAATTTTCCCGTTTTTTTTACGAAAATTATAAAGAGAAAAACAAGTTGGAGTTGTAATAATTATGATAAAATTTGGTGTGATGAAAATAAAATAAATGAAAAAATCAGACTTGAAAAGAAAAGCCTGAGTCGATGCGACTCAATGCTAACTTATTAAAAAACAAAATTTTACGTACCTTGGAAAAATAGGTTGACACAATCTTCCATTCTCAGAAATTAACACCCAAAGTCTAAATGATAGCCATATCATAAAGCTTAAGCCCTAAATATTGCTGGGCTTTTAGATCTTAATAAGGAGGAAAAATGGCTAAAGAAAAGTTCATACGTAATAAACCGCATGTAAATATCGGTACCATTGGTCACGTCGATCATGGTAAAACTACGTTAACTGCTGCTATTACAAAATATTTAGCAGAAAAAAACGGAACAGGTTCTTTCAGAGCTTTCGATTCAATTGATAACGCTCCTGAAGAAAAAGAAAGAGGAATCACTATTGCAACAGCTCATGTTGAATATGAGACTGACAACCGACATTACGCTCACGTGGATTGTCCGGGTCACGCCGATTATGTAAAAAACATGA